>NZ_BDHD01000042.1:0-14041 GCF_054786075.1 Treponema sp. R6D11
AGCGGTTTGCCATTAAAATGGCTTTAAAAACTACATACCCTATATGGGTGCGTACCCCTCGTTTTGCTTGACTAAATTTGAAAATTTTTGAAAGATTTTTTACTTTTTTTACCGCTTTGCGTGTTTCCAAGAAGACTATTTACTTGCTGAAAAATTTATCCACAGGCGTTTATGGGAAAAATGCTAAATACTATCCACTATAAATACTAACATGGTTTGTGGTATAATAATATCAATGACAGTTTTATTCCGTATCGGAGAAAAAATGATTGTTACCAAAACCTTAGGGCGTTTATACATTTTATTAACCGCGTTATTTTTAGCGATAGCAGGTTGCGATTCAGGTTCTTTATTTATACAAGTAGCGTTTATTGAAGGCGTACCGGAAACCGGCGCTGTAGGAACGCCTCTTACTCTTACCGCAACAGTAAGACCCGCTTTTGCGAATAATCAAACTATTATTTGGTCTGTCAAAAACGACGGAAACACCGACGCGACAATAAGCGGAAATATTTTAAATGCTGCGGCAGTCGGGACTGTTACAATAAGAGCTACAATAGCAAACGGTATAGCGGAAGGAAAGGACTATGCCCAGGATTTTAAAATTAACATAATTGACGGCGATACAAGCGGTCGCGATAACTTCTCCGTTACCGGTGTAACGCTTGACCAAACTACCCTTAATCTGCCCATAGGCGGCACGGCAACTCTTACCGCTACGGTAGCGCCTGCTAACGCGGCTAACAAAAACGTAACATGGAGTTCCAACGAGACGGGTGTAGCGACTGTAACTAACAATGGTACTCTTACTGCCGTTTCCAATGGTACGGCGACCATTACCGTAACCACAGAGGACGGCGAATTTACGGCAATATGTGAGGTTACCGTAAACAAAGCCGCAGGCGCGGCGGTAACTGCGCCCACCTTAAATGGTGCGCCCACAAGTAGCAGTATTACTGTCAACGAGGCAACTTTGTTAACGGCTACAGGGCAAAGCATAGAATACGCAATCAGCAAATTTAAGGACGGGACAGGTTTATCCTCATATCAAAGTAGTACGACATTTAACGGACTTAACGTAAGAACAGCATATTATGTCTACGCCCGCTCAAAGTCCAATGACAACTACAACGAAGGTACGGCAAGCGTCAGCGATGATATTATTACCTTGCTAATAGAAATGGTCTCAATATCCTCAGGAACATTTAGCATGGGCAGTCCTAATGGCGAAACCGGACGCGAAAACGATGAAACGCAACATCAAGTAACATTGAGCGGATTTAAAATGAGCAAATATCAGGTAACGCAGGAGCAATATCAGGTGGTTATGGGAAGCAATCCGAGTTATTTCACAACTGCCAAAGGGAAAGCTCCCGCTGAAGGGGAAATTGACGGGAAGCGACCTGTGGAATATGTAACATGGTATGACGCAGTAGAGTTCTGCAACAAAATAAGCGTTTTGGAAGGGTTACAGGAAGTGTATACGATCAGCGGTAGGACGCCTGCATCAGGGTATCCGATAACCAACGCGACGGTAACTGCGGACTTTAACAAAAATGGTTATCGTTTGCCGACGGAAGCGCAATGGGAATATGCGTGTCGGGCTGGGACAACGACGGCTTACAACACAGTGGGGGGGGGAGCTTCTATTAGCGACAATACAGGGTGGTATACAAACAACAGTGAGGGGAAGACGCATCAGGTGGGATTGAAGCCTGCCAATGCTTGGGGTTTGTATGACATGCATGGAAATGTATATGAATGGTGTTGGGACTGGTTCGGAAACTATTCAACCAATGCGCAGCCTGACCCAACTGGTGTGAATAACGGCACTTTCCGTGTGATACGCGGTGGGAGCTTTGCCGAACAAGCCAAATATCTGCGTTCCGCATACCGGAGCGACTTAGAACCGGAAAATTATGACCAAGATCTTGGCATCCGTCTTGTCCTCCCTTGAAGATGAAAGCAGGTAGTGGATAGTGAAATGAACCTAAAACTAAAACTAAACAAAAAAACGGCAATTATCGCTTTAATCGTTTTGGCGGTTATCGCCCCATTATTTGTCTTTTATATCCGCTCCCCGGTGTTGATAGTAACTGAACAGTCCTTTATCGAGCTTTATGGAAAAGAAAGGATAAATAACGAGTCTTTTTCTACATCGCTCGCCCTGTTCCGTCCTGTAAAAGTAGTCGCGGTTGCCAATGATGCGGGCGAAGATGTAGTCCCTTTTGCCATTACGGAAGCCGCCATAAAGCCTTATTGCGTGCTTTTTCCCCTCAGATTTGCCCGCTCCGCGCGGCTTTACAGGGATTTATCCCCAAATATCCCTATTGTAGTGCTGGAAGGAAGGTATATTGAAGGCGAAAGCCCCGCAGAAAACATTCTTGGAGCGGAAAATTCGGAATATTTTATCTTTAAAACTGATATAAACGACGATTTTTACAGAGCTGGGCTTGCCGTTACCACAATTAAGCAAAAACCCGTTAAAAAAGATGATGTTTTTACTTCAGATGATATAAAAAACGACAAAGTTATTGTTTTTCTTGAAAAAAAATTAAATGAAATGAAAGATGTCTTTTTACGCGGGTTATATGACAGGGGGAAACTTTTGGAAACCCATTTTTTAAACAATTACTCCCAATCTTTTGAAGCGCCTAATGTTTTTTGCGTTGTTTTGGCGGGTTTGGGTAATGATTTTTTGGACAAAAAAGCCGATGTTCCGGTAATATCGTTTACATGGCTAGATCCGTCCTTATTGCCGTTTGACGTGGTTATGGCAGTTAATGACTCGCCTTTGGCGCAGGCTCAGGCGGCTGTCAAAATGGTCAAATCCGGGGTTAAAAAAGGGCTTATAAAGTCCGAATTTCGCGTTTTGGACAGGGCTAAATTCAGCAGAAAGGTTATTGCCGTAATTAAAAAAAACAGGTAAAATACTAAAAACGGGTTGTAAATCATTGACAAATGATGTTCAAACTAATATAATTTATCTTAGATTATTAAAGGAGCTTTAATGATGAAACAAGGTAGCTTGAAATTTATCTGCCTGATTATTTGGGCATGTATAACGGTTTTATCAGTCCACGGTCAGTACAGAGCTGAAAATCTTAACAACTGGGTTTTAGAGACTTTTAACGGCGTCGGCGACTCTATCTATAAATGGAAAACTGACGCAAGCCGTTTTATCAGCAAAAAAGGCGATGTTCAATATCCGATAATTGGTTATATCGACGCCTATCCAAGCCAGGCTTTCAGGGGCGGTAGAGTTGAAGGCGTTCCAAAAAGTCTTGGTATTAACGGTTGTTTTGATCGCAGAGGTTATAACTGGATAGATGTTTATCCTATATTAGCTGACGATAAAGATGAGAAACCGATAGGTATTCCTATTCCCGGCAGAATGAAAAGAATGGATATGTGGGTATGGGGATGCAATTTAAGATACTACATAGAAGTTTATTTTAGAGATTTTCAAGGGGTAGTTCATGTTCTTCCCTTTGGAAGCGTCGCTTACAGAGGTTGGAGAAACTTGTACGTTACTATTCCCGGCAACATTAACCAAACAACATGGACTCAATCAGAACCACTCGAAAGAGCGGAAGAACTTAGTATTGATTTAAGCGACAAGCCGCAGATTCGCGACGAACCTGCTTATCCAAGCTTGCACTTTATAAAGTTCAGAATATGGACGCAGCCAGTAGAAAAAGTAGATGTTTTTTATGTTTACTTTAAACAGTTGAAAATTTTAACAGATACAAATGAAGCGTTATTTGACGGCAGTGATCTTAATGATCCCAATAAAATTAAAAAGCTTTGGGCTGAGAAAAAAGACTGATAAAGGAGTATCAAAAAAATGAGGAAATTTTTATTAATTACATTAATCCTGAGTATCGGCAGTTATCTTTTTGCCCAGCAAAGTCAAGAGATAGGCGCGCCTGATCCGGAAAGGCTTGGAATTGAAGCAGGTCAACAGTTAATACGGGAAGTATCCGTAGAAAAATTTGAACATGACGGTTTCTGGAGATCCAAAATGTCAGGCGACGACGGTTATACGACAACTAGATTGTTTGTCGGCGCGCCTGCGGCAAAGCAAAAGATACCCGAAGAAGAAGGCATGGACATTCCGGACAAGTACGTTCTTGGTACAAGAGTGGATTTCCTTCGCAGGAGTTACAGTAGTTTTACAATTTATCCCGCGCGCCCGATTCCGGTAGAGGGTATTACAAAAACCATCTCTGTGTGGGTTGCCGGTCGTAACTTTAATCATGAACTTTATGTGCTTATTCAGGATTTCTTTGGTAGAGATTATGAATTCAGCATGGGAAAATTAACTTTCATGGGTTGGCAAAAACTGACCGCTACCATTCCTCCCGCTCCTGAGGACGGAATGAGCGGCGTAGCCCAGAGAAGCTACCATTATCAGGGTAACTTTGGAATCAAGATAGTTGGTTTCAGAATTGATTGCGATCCAATGGAAGCAAGAGGCAGTTACTACATCTACTTTGATGATCTTCGCGCATATACCGATTTATTTTCCGAGAACCACCGCGATCCGGACGACATGGTCGACGGCTGGTAGAAACAAAGGGCTGCTGATTGTTAATCAATCAGTAGCCTTTTTTTTAGTATTCACATGATTTTACAAGGAAAAGGAAGTGCCCAAGGATTTGCCGTAGGGCGTGTATATATCTACAATGAAAAATTTAATACTCCCGCCGAAAAAGTAGTTCCTTTGGGAAAAGAACAGGCGCAACTGGATCGTTATTATTCGATAAAAAAAGAAGCGCTTGAAGAGCTTGATAAAATTAAACGTTCTTTAGAAGATGTTGATCCTTTAAAAGCGGAAATCTTTGACGCGCATAAAGAAATAGTAGAAGATATTATCATTAATGAAGAAATTCCCGCAAGAATACTGAATGATCGCTGGGCTGGCGATTGGGCGATTTACCATGTTTACGGAACAGTTATAGCCGTTTTAAAAAAGACGGCGGATACTCTTATCGCCGAAAGAGCGGTGGACTTTGACGACGTGCGCGCTATGCTTTTACGTTTATGGTACGGGCAAAAAACAAGCTCTCTTTCAGAGCTAAAAGACCCCTGTATCATCGCCGCGCATGAAATTAAACCTTCCGGAGCGGCTGGAATCAATAATGGAAAAGTCCTGGCGATACTTACCGAAGAAGGCGGGGTAACATCTCATGCCGCTATTATCGCTAAAAGTTTCGGGATACCCGCCGTGTTGGGCATTGACGGGCTTTTAAATCATGTAAAACAGGGACAGTATGCCGCAGTTGACGCAATGGAAGGAGTCGTAATTCTTGATCCCGAAGAAGATGTTATAAAAGATTACCGAAAAAAAAGCGGCGATTTTTCCCGCGACAAAAAAGACGCGGAAGTGTTTTTTAAAAAAGAGGGAAAAACAGCCTGCGGGGAAAAAATTGATATAGGGCTTAATATTTCAAGTGCGAATGATAATGAGCTTCAAGCGCAAAGTTACGCGGATTCCGTGGGTTTGTTCAGAACGGAATTTCTTTTTTTGGGACGTAATTCTTTACCTTCCGAGGAAGAACAATTTAACGCTTACCGCAAGGTTTTAAAAAGTTTTGGGAAAAAGCCGGTAATCTTGCGCGTTCTTGATATTGGCGGCGACAAACAAATATCAAGTATAGAACAAAAAAAAGAAGATAATTCTTTTTTGGGGAATCGCGGCATAAGGTTTTGTTTTAGTTACCCAGATATTTTTATAACGCAATTAAGAGCGGCTTTTCGCGCGTCAACTTACGGTAATCTTTGGATAATGCTTCCCATGGTTGGGTCTCTTGATGATATAAAAAAAGCAAAGGAAATAATTGAAGAAACAAAGAATAAATTAATAAAAGAAAAAGTTCAAATTGGCGATGTAAAAATAGGAATAATGATAGAAGTTCCCGGTATTGCGCTGATAGCGGATCTTGCCGCAAAAGAAGTGGATTTTGCCAGTATAGGATCAAACGATCTTTGCCAATATGTGTGCGCGGCGGACAGAATGAACGCCGCGGTGGAAAATTATTATCAGAGTTATCATCCTGCCGTTTTCAGGTTAATAAAAGAAACAGTAGAGGCTTTTAAAAAAGCTGAAAAACCAATTTCCATCTGCGGGGAGATGGGCGGCGACCCGTTGGCTGTTCCCGCGCTTATCGGCTGCGGGTTTCGTAAATTCAGCATGGGGTCTGCGTCTGTAGCGGCTGTAAAAAGGGCGATTGCCGGCATAACTGTAGCGCAGGCTGAGGAAATAACACAAAAAGTTTTAGAATTGTCTACTGCGGAAGAAATTGAATTTTTTTTAAATTCGTCATATAATACTAATTAATATATATGGAAAGAATAAAAGCCGGATACATTGAAGGTACTGTTTCAGTAATTGTCAATTTTTTATTATTTTTACTTAAAATGTGGGCGAGCGTAATCTCAGGCTCTATCGCTCTTGCCGCCGACGCGTGGCATACGCTTTCCGATTCAATAAGTTCCGTTGTTGTTGTTATTGCAGCGAAATTGGCGTCAAAAAAAGCGGACAAGGAACACCCATTTGGGCACGGCAGGTGGGAACAGATAGCTTCTTTTTTTATCGCTGTAATTTTAGCCGTAATAGCGTTTGGCTTTTTGGAAAGTTCAATAAGGCATTTTTGGAGTAAAAACAGCGTTGAATATGGGAGAATAGCGATAATTGTTACCGCTGTCTCCATTATTGTAAAAGAGTTGCTGGCGCAATATGCTTTTTATATCGGGCGCAAGACCGATAATTCCAGCGTAAAAGCCGACGGCTGGCATCATAGATCAGATGCGCTTTCTTCCATTGTTGTGCTTATAGGTATTTTGTTTGCAAAAAAATTCTGGTGGATTGACAGCGTACTGGGAATAATTATCGCCTTGATGTTATTTTATGCGGCTTTTACAATTTTAAAAGAAGCAATAAATAAAATATTGGGCGAAGAACCCGGACAGGAGTTAATAAATAAATTAACAAGTGAAATAAAAAATATTTATAATGATGATTTAAAAATTCATCATTTGCATATACATAATTATATTTCCCATAAAGAATTAACTTTTCATATACGACTGAATAAAGATTTAACAATAGAAAAAGGGCATAAGATAGCGTCTGATATTGAAGAGCTTATTTTAGACAAATTTGGTATGACGGCGACTATCCATGTAGAGCCTATTTATTAAAATCTTTAACGTAAAGACCTTAATAACGCTCTTAATTCCGGGTTTGCCGCGCTTTCCAATGTCGGTTTATTAGATTTTTCAAGTTGAAAGATCACTTCGTCTCCCGGCTCTATTCTGTCAAAAAAACCGTTTCTTGCCAAAGTCCCAATGGCTATTTCCTCGTCTACGTTGGTGATTGTCAATTTTCCTACAAGCTCGTCGTTTGAATAGATAACGGCTATACCTTCATTTGCCGTCTGAAAACGACCGCGTTTTACAACATCGTATACTGCGTCCTTTTTAATCCCGTCGGCTTTTCCTTTGTTAATTAAAGCCTGTCCCTGCTTTCGGATAAGAAGCCTTCCGCGAATCGGCATCGCCGATGAAAGCTGGGTTACTATGCCGCGAGAAGCGTCGCGCAGTCTGTCTACTCCTGTGCGATAAGTATATAAAGTTCCCGCTGGAGAGCCTGTTCTTCCAACAAAGACTTCGGCTTTTACGGAAATATCCCTTTCGCTTTCCGTTACCGAAACAAGAATAAAGTAATCGGCTCCGCTTTCTCTTGCCTGCTTAAACGCTTGGGAAAATATAGCCTGACGTTGTTCTAAAGCCATTGGGGAAATGTTTCTGTCGTGTACCAGTAATTCTTTTATAACTCCCGCGGCGACAGAACCCGCGTCCGCGTGGTAAAAACTTGATTGCCCTGCGAGGGAAAAGACCGCTATTTTCCAATGCCGTTCAGCCAGATCGACGGGGTTTACCTGCCATTGTTTAAAAAGCGCGTTGGAGAGCAGGGAAGAGTACGCTTCCACCGCGTCGTTTATGCTTTTGTCGGCTTTACCCTGATCCTGCAAAAAGCGAAGTTCTTCAAGGTAGCGGGCTGGGTAGCCTAAAAGCCTTATAATTTCTGCGTATTCGCGCCTATCCGCAGCGAATGGATTTAATCTTAATCCGCGGCGGTATTCAAAAAGCGCCTGTTCATTTAAATTGCGCTGGCGGAAAGTTCGCGCTTTGTTAAAATGCCATGTCGCGAATCTTATGCGACGCGGATCTTCCAAAAGTGTATAAGAGATAAGAGTCTCTTCTAGAATGGCGCGAATAAATTCGTCTTCTTCATTAACGGTTATTGCGTTTGAAAGAACGGTTATCGCCTCCTGATTGCGGTTTAATCTTATTAAAGACAAGCCTTTTAAATACCATGCGCTCATATCCTGTCTGTTTTCGGCAATTAATGTGTCGCATAGCCGCGCCGCTTCTTCATATTCGCCGTTTCGGTAACGAAGAACTGACATTAAAGAGCGGCTTGGCAAGTGATCGGGTTTATAGTAAAGAGAACGCTCCACATAGCCTATCGCGTCCTTTACTTTGTTGTTCATGGAATAAATGTAAGCCGCATAATAAAATACGCGGTAATCGTCTGGGTGTTGTACAATAGCGCTATTTATGTATGAGAGCGCGGTGTCTCCGTCTCCCAAAGAAAGGGTTACAAGGGCAAGTGAAATTAAAAGTCTGCGGTCGTCGGGGTAACGTTTTACTGCGTCTCGGTAGCGAATCATAGCTTCGGAGGGTCTGTTTCGAGCGATATCAAGTTCTCCCGCGGCAAAGAGCGTTTCCCTGTTGTAGGGTTCCTTAGCGAGTATTTCATTGACAAGAGAAGCTGCGGCGTCAAGCTGACCTAGCGCAATAAGGGAAAAAACTTCCAGATTTGCCACTGTCATATTGGTGCGCGCAAGTTGTCTTGCTTTTCTTACCCATTTTAGCGCTTCGTCAAATTCCGCAAGCTCGTAATAACATTCCGCAAGAGAAGCGGTTCCTTCGGCATGGGCGGGATTTATTCTTATACAATCAAGAAAAGACTCAACCGCAGAATACCAATGTTCTTCCGCCATTAGGCTCTTGCCGCGCTCATAGTACGTCGTAGAAGACGCCTGCGTCTGCGCGGACAGCGCCGCGGGAAAGAACGATAAAACGTAAAAGAGACATATTATAATTTTGAAACGTCGCATTACTTTTCCCCTCCCATTTAAAAACAACTATTCCTTTTTATGAGTTACGATTTTTATCGAATTGATTCTATGTCCGTCAATTTCCTGTATGATAAAATCATAACCTTTATATTCTATTTTTTCATTTACCGCAGGTATCTTACCGAAAAGATCAAAAACAAAGCCGCCGAGCGTGTCAAAATCATCGACGGGAAATTCAATGTTTATTTCTTCGGCTAAAAATTCAAGGTTTACCCTTGCGTCGCAAAGCCATATTCCTTCGCCTAGTTCTACTACGTCTTCGGTTTCATGATCAAACTCGTCCTGAATATCGCCGATTATTTCTTCGATTATGTCTTCCATAGAAACAATGCCGGACACTCCGCCGTATTCGTCTACCACTACGGCGATATGAACTTTTTTGCGGCGTAATTCGCGCAAGAGGTCGTCGATATGTTTGGATACCGGGACAAAAAACGGCTTTCTTGCCAATGTGTTAATGTTAAAAGGCTTGTCGTTTATAAGCGCCTTTAATACGTCTTTTACATGAAGCACGCCTATTACATTATCAACAGTATCTTTGTATACGGGAAAACGTGAGTGTTCGCTTTCGCTGATGAATTTAAGCAATTCCTCTTTTGAGGCGTCCGCCGAAAGAAAAACAGTGTCGGTTCTTGGAACCATTACCTCTTTGACAGTGGTGTCGGATAATTCCACAACGCCGCGGATCATCTGTCTTTGGTCTTCTTCCAGTTCTTTAATTGCCTGTGTATTTATTTTAAAAGGGGCTTTCAATTTTGCTCTCCCTTTTTGGTGATTATTTTTTCTGTTTTCAATTTATTCAGTATTTTCTCCTGTAATTCGAGCATAGGCTCAGTTTTCTCCAATGTTTTATGATCCATTCCGTCTAAGTGTAGGATACCATGAATTAATAATCTGCGTAACTCCTCATCTTCGGGCGTGTTAAAGTATTGGGCGTTTTCTTTTAATGTATCAAGGGAAATTACGATGTCTCCGGGTAAAAACACGGTTTTTTCATCGTCTTTTACCGTTTCGCCAAGGTTAAATGAAAGTATGTCCGTGGGTTCGTTTTTGTTGCGGTATTGACTGTTTAAATTTGTTATTGTTTTATCATCGCAGAAAAGAACGGAAAGCTCCCAATTATCGCGTTTTATTTCATCTAGGACTTTCAACGCGAAACAGCACGCGTTATCGCTCCATGCGGGTAGGTCTATTTCCTGCGCGTTTATTGTAACGTTATTCATCTTTTTCCTCTTTTTGTTTGGGGTATTCAATTCTTGCATGATAATAACCGGCAAGTACCCTGACAAAAGATTTCTTGATTATTTCCAGGTCGCGGAAGGAAAGCTCGGATTCGGAAAGTTGACCGTGATCTATTTTCGCTTCGAATAACTGCTGAACAAATTTATCGATCTTGCTCGCTGTCGGTTTATTTAAGGTTCTTACCGCCGCTTCGGTAATGTCCGCAAGCATTACAATTGCAGATTCTTTTGAGCGGGGGGGGGAGCCTGGGTATGCGAAATCTTCGGAATTAACGGATATTTCCTGCTCTGTCGCTTTGTTGTAAAACCACTCGATTATCGAGTTCCCATGGTGTTCCGCTATTATGGAAATTACATCTTTAGGAAGACCGAGGTTTTTTGCTTTTTCTACGCCAAGTTTTACATGGCTTCGGATTATTGTGGCGGAAAGACGCGGCGCTATTTCGTCGTGTCTGTTATGATCGGTTTGGTTCTCTACAAAGTAATCGGGGTTTTCCATTTTGCCTATGTCGTGGTAATAAGCGCCGACGCGGGCAAGTAGGGCGTTTGCCCCTATGTCCTGACAGGCTTGCTCGGCAAGGTTTGCCACCATCAATGAATGGGTGTAAGTGCCCGGAGCCGTTGTAAACAGTTTGCGCAAAATTGGAGCGTTTAAGTCAGATAGTTCCATAAGTCTGAAGGGCGTTACGGCGTTTAATGCGTGCTCTAGGGGCGGTAAAAAGCCTATTGTTAACATTCCGCAGATAATGCCGTTAAGCGCAGCCCAAAACAAAGGACCTGGGTATTCATACAAGTTTGCCTGACTTAAAAGCAGAACGACAACAACCGCAAAACAATTTGCGATGGCGATTACTATTCCGGCTTTTATAAGACTCATTCTGTTTTGCGCGTTTTGAAGTACCGTAGAAGCCGCCGCGCCTGAAACAATCGCGATAATGTACGAATAATAATCAAAAGCGCCGGTAAAATACGCGCCTAACGGTATGACAATCGCCATAATAACCGCGAGTCTTTTTCCCATAAAAACAGCCACCAACATTATAAAAAGCCCTGTGGGAATAGTGAGAGATAATGGGAATCCGTCAGGGACGGGAGTAAGATTTTTTATCAGTACTGAACCGATTATGTAAGAACCGGCAAGAGAGGCAAGCAGATAACGTTCGCTGTTATTTAACTCTCTGCCTAGGAAAGCGCGTCCTCGTAAAACTATAAACATGGCGTAAATTAAAAATATAAGAAGAGCGGAACCGATAATTTTTCGCGCTTGATAATAAAAGCTCATATTTTCGCATATAATAATTACCACTATAGCGATAACGCATAACGCAAAACTAAAAACAGACGGACCGGAACGAAGTTTTTTTAATACCAAGTTAAAGTCTTGTTTTTTTACTTTGTTTTCATTTTTCATTTTCATTGTATGCCTGTATTATTTTTTTTATTAAGGGATTTCGCGCCACATCGCTTGTGTGCAGGAAAGAAAAGTTTAAACCTTCAACATTCCTTAATATTTCCAGAGCGTGTAAAAGCCCTGAATCTGATTTACGGGGCAGGTCAATTTGCGTGTTGTCTCCTGTAATTACCGCCCTCGTACCTGAACCAATTCTTGTTAAAAACATTTTCATTTGTTCTTTGGTTGTGTTCTGAGCTTCGTCTAAAATTACCATGCAGTCGTTAAGGCTTCGCCCTCTCATGTACGCAAGCGGAGCTATCTCTATTGAGCGTACTTCTTCCATTCTGTTTATCACGTCATAGGGGACAAGCGATTCCATAGCGTCGTATAACGGTTTTAAGTACGGGTCTATTTTTTGGGCGAGATCGCCGGGAAGAAACCCAAGGTTTTCGCCTGCTTCCACTACGGGGCGGGTAAGGACAAGTTTTCTTATTTTTTTGGAAAGAAGCATTTGCAGAGCATGGGCAATGGCAAGATAGGTTTTGCCCGTTCCCGCCGGACCTATGCAGAAGCATATCTCGTTCTCCCTCATGCCCTGAATATAGGAAGCCTGATTTCTTGTACGAGGATAAACCCTGTTAAAACCGTGGGGAATTTGGATCATTGAGTCGCGGAAAACGCTGCCGCCTTTTTCCTCAGTTTCAGAAAACGGCAAATCATCCGCAAGAGCGCGGATATATTCAGCAGACGGCTGTTCGCCTTCATTAACCGCTGTGATAAGATTATCCATCATTGTCCTAAAGCGTTTGATTCCGATTTCATCTTGGCTTTGAAAATGAATCTCATTTCCTCTTGCCGTTATGTAACCGCCCAGAGTACCCTCAATTACCTTGAGGTTTCCGTCATTTGCTCCGCAAATACCGGAAAGAAGTTCTCTGTCTTCAAAGGCGATAGTTATTCCGTCCTCCAAAAATACCTCTTTTTTATTCTATATCTTGATAAATAAGCTAGTCAAGGGGAGAAAAAGCCGTATAATTAGTTATTTTTTAGTCCATTTGTCGTTTTTACCGTCATAACTTATATCCGACTTTATTTCCGTAATGGGTTTCCATTGTAAAAAGAATGAAATATCCGAGACAATATTAATTGACGGAATTTCTCCCGTTTTAGCCGGTCTCTGGTACGGATACATATCGATTTTAAATGTCGCCGTCCAATCGCCCAATAAATGGTCAAGGGCAAGGTTGAATGTCCGCATTTTAAATCCCGACCTTTTTCGTTTTTCTTCGTCAAAAAAATTAAATGAATCAAATAAATCGGTAAAAATATTATTTTGTTCGCCTTCTGTATACATGGCGGTTAGATCTTCCATTCCTTGAACATTCTTAAAATACCTGAATATTACCGCATTTTGCGATGTCGCCGATATTTTAAGTTCAATAAATTTGGTAATGCCCATAGTAACACCTACCGTAAATTGAAAGTTGGAACTTGTGTACTCTTGTAAATCAAAATTTAACGATGTACTTACATTATATGAAAGATTAAAACGTTCTTTAAAAAATTTTGAACTGGGAAAAGAACGACTATATGAAAATTTTAAATCTTTTGGACGCAGCTCTTTGTCTTCTTTTTGTACCCATTTACCTCCCTCTTGGGGACTATCCGGGTTATCAGGTTCAAAAACTGATTTTTGAATCCATGTCATTGTATAACTCGCGGAAAAAGAACTCCATAATGATAAAGCTGAATTAAGATAGGTTGCTTTATTGTCTTCTTCCGGTGTAAACGTCATATTATGAGAGAATGATCCTACGCTTCCAAATTTTAAAATTTCTGTAAAGTAAAAAGGTTTAATTTGCCATTCCGTGTCTGTCTCCTTTTTTTCCATACTGTATTTAAAAGTAGTTTCAGTTATCCAGACTCTGAATGTGGCATTTGCGTTAATAAGTCCGTCAAGAGGAGGCAGTTCCGCGCTGGCTGAAATACTTTGATCTTTATCCATTATATTCGCCGCAAGATTTGTCGTAACCCTGTGGCTGTTAAGCCCAAGTATGTCTTTACTAAGGTCTTCCTTGACCCATTCTCCCCATTGCGGCGTAAGCTCAGGTCCGTCTCCTTCTGTAAATTTCTTTGATTTTACCAAAGTGCCCCTAAATGTATATTGAAGATTTGTTTGGGCAAATACAGGATCC
>NZ_BDHD01000043.1:0-13623 GCF_054786075.1 Treponema sp. R6D11
GCTTAACGACGACTGGCATGCCGATTTTTGTGGCGGCATTAACTGCGGCGGGTTCGGTGTATACAACTTTTCCATATGGGACTTTAATATTTCATTTGTCTAGTATTTGTTTGGTGGGTTGTTTGTTGCAAGAGATGTCTGCGCAGATGCAGGAGGTTTGGTCTGTTAGGGTTGATTGGATGAGCTTGCTATGTTTGCCGTGCCCTAAGCGCACGAGGCTATCATCGCCTATTCGGGTTATTGGAATATTTCTCTTTTTTGCCTCGCTTACGATCGCTGATGTGCTTGGGCCTAGCTCTGTATCTATGACAATTTTTCTCAAGTATTCTAAAAAGGAATTTACATCTAAATCTTTGCCACGCAGGAAATGGTTAAATATATAAATTGCTGAACGCACACATTCCAGCGCGCACGCTTCATTTTCGTACTCGAAGATGATGTAATACTCTGATGGCTTTTTGTGATACCTAGTTTTGCCGAATTTAACATCATATCCTAATGTGTTTTGTATATCTAAAATAACGTGTTCTAGGACATGTGCGAGATATGTGCCTTCTTCGATGCGCTCTAAAAAACCGCCTTTGTAGCCTAAACCGCAAGTGTGGTTTTTAAGGATTGGGAACCAATGAAGGAGTTTGTCGTTAAATCCCTTAATATCTTTTGTGGGGATGTTTTCGAATTTGCCGATATCGACGACGAGCTTAATTGTTGGCTTGTGGCTATATATATTTCGACCTTTATAGATTGATGTGTCGATTGTTTGAATCATTTGTCTTTTGCCTCCGACTTCAATCTCATCACTTTTCTGTTTTTCATATCAAAACCATATTCGCTTGGCAGGGCGTGGACTGTCACGCCGTTTATCGCAAGAACTTCGTTTGGTTTTTGTTCAGAGACGTTAGTTGTTTTTATGCTTGTGCCATCGATTATTGTTACTACATTGGACCCAAGGACTTCAAAGTGCATGTCGGGAAAGATTTTTATTGCTGTGTCTTCATCTATGCCGATGCCAAGAACGTCGGGGTTTTCGGCTACGCCGCAAAGCAGCCTGCCAAACCTTCCGCGTTGGTCGAAATGTTGGTCTATTATTGAGTTATTTAAAAGGTCTAGTCCGGGTGCCATTTTTAGTGTACACTTTTTAGCTGGCTCATAATCGTTGCCGTTGACTATCATAGTTGAGCTCATGACAGACGCGCCAGCGCTAGTTCCCATAATTAGTCCGCCGTTTTCAAAATATATATCTTTGATAATTTTATACGCTTCTGTGCCGCCGAGGATGCTGGTTATTCGAAGCTGGTCGCCGCCTGTGAAGAAAATGCCTTTTGACGTTTTTAATTGATCACATAATGCTGGCTCATTTGCATCGTCGCGCGTGTTAATGTTTAGTATCTGCACGTTCCCGACGCCTAACTTTTTAAATATTTGTTTGTATTCGTCGCCGACTTCCCCTGGCAACTCTGTTGCTGTCGTTACAATGGTTAAAAGATCGTTTTTGCCTAGGATGGTGCTTGCCTGTTTTAGTATGACGCAGTCGCCTGTTTTATCCTCTGCGCCACCGATGATGATTAAATATCCTGAATTTTTATTATTCATTTTCTACTCCGTTTTGAAAACTAGTTTGCCTAGCGAATATAAGCTTTTGATGTTATAGCTTTCATCTAGCAATAAGATATCTGCGTCGCTGCCCTCTTTTAATGTGCCTTTTTTCGGGTATAGTTTTAATCTTTTGGCAACATTTTTTGTTACTAACGGGAAAACGATTTCAGGTTTAATGCCATTTTCTATGCAGCATATAATGTCTTCAAAGAGCGTGATACTCTTGCCGATTTTATTGTTTGGAAAGCTTCCATTTGCATCAGAGGAGATTGTTACATGAGCTAAATCTATTTTATTGCTAATTAGTTCTTTGAGAGCATCGGGGACGGACAAGCCGATTTCTTCGCCTGCGGTGAGGTCTATATTTCCGCCTGACTTTACATATTTTATAGCTTGCTTAAATAGTTGTTCGTTTCTATTTGTGTGCGTTGGCAAAAACATTTCGATTGGTAACTCGGTTTCGTCTAGGACGCGGGTTAGAAGGTTTAATCCTGTTTTGCTATCGCCGATGTGCATGTGCACAAGCCCTGCCTTGCCTGTTATAAGCGAACCTAGGTGAGCTTCCGTTGAAATTTTTATTAGTTCTTTGATGCTGGGATATGACGAGCGGTGGTCGGCGATCGCTACCTCACCTGCGCCGATGACTTTGTCGATTAACACCATATCGTGCGTTAGGTTTTTTGTTATGGTGGTGAGAGGGATGGAGTAACTTCCGGAATAGATATATGTTGTGATGCCTTGTTCTTCCAAACCTTTCGATTTAGCAAGCATGCTGATCATGTTTTTTGTTACATCATCTGCACCTAATAGACCGACGACGGTTGTTACTCCGCTTGAAACGATATCCTGAAATTTTATCTCATCTATTCTGCTTGCGAACCCCTTTTCTCCGCCTCCGCCGATTATGTGCACATGGCTATCTATAATTCCGGGGAAAGCCAAAAGTCCGTCGCAATCGATGATGTTAACTAGGTTGCCGAAGTCTTCTTTTACGTTATCTTCAAATATCTTGAAAATTTTATTTTGTGCGATTAGAATGTTTTTTTTGCCGATATACTCGGGAGCGTAGCATTTAAGGTTTTTGAGCAATGTAATCATAACGAAATTATAACCTAAATGCGAGGTTTCTATACCAGCGCGCAAGAAAAAAGCACCGCCCTTTGGATGCTTTTTGTTATGTATTAAATTTTGTGTTTTGGAGCTGCCCAGCAGGATTGAACTGCCGACCTCTTCCTTACCAAGGAAGTGCTCTACCACTGAGCTAGGGCAGCGGAAACAACCAATAAGGTTGTTATTTTTTAGAAATTGTTTTGAATAATATATCTACAATACAAACTATTGATATGCCGATTGCAAATGCGCCGCATAACATGGATACCATAACTCGTCGAGTTCCACCGCCACCGGGTTCCCAAGGAGTTAGCCATGCTTTTATAAAAAATATAGCACTAATGATTATAACAACAATCATTGAAATGAGGACGTATAGGCTTATTTTTTTTGGAGCACTCGGGGCGATTTTTGTTAATTCTGAGTCGTATGGTATTTTATTATTGTCTTGCATTTTATGCGTCTTTCATCGAAAGGTTTACCTTGCCGTTTTCAAATCCCATGACTTTGACTTTAACTTCGTCGCCTTCTTTTAGAACGTCCTCAACTTTTTCGATGCGTTTATCAGCGATTTTTGAGATGTGAACCAAGCCGTCTTTTCCTGGAAGGAATTCAACAAATGCGCCGAAGTTCATAATTTTAACGACTTTGCCGTTATAAACTTTGCCGACCTCTGGCTCCTCGATGATTGATTCGATGATGGCTTTTGCTTCGTTGCCTTTTTCTGAATCAATAGCGAGGATAACAACCTTGCCGTCGTCTGTTATGTCGATTTTAACGCCTGTGTCGGCAACGATTTTTTGGATTACCTTGCCGCCAGAGCCGATTACGTCGCGGATTTTGTCTGGATTAATATTGAATGAGATTAGGCGTGGAGCATATTTTGAAAGCTCTGCACGTGGCTCTGCGATAGCGTTTTTCATAACACCGTCTAGGATGCCATATCTTGAATCGCGTGTTTTTGTGAATGCTTCCTCGATTATTTCGTAGCTAAGGCCATCGACTTTGATATCAACTTGAATGGCTGTGATGCCTTTTTTTGTTCCGGCAACTTTGAAATCCATGTCGCCAAAGAAATCTTCGATTCCTTGGATATCTAGCATGGTTTTGTATTTATCGCCTTTTGTAACTAACCCGATCGAGATACCAGCAACAGGTGCTTTTAGTGGGACGCCGGCATCCATAAGAGCTAGCGATGATGCACAGATCGAACCTTGAGATGTTGAACCGTTTGATGTTAGAATTTCTGACACTGTGCGGATTGCGTATGGGAATTCTTCTTCGCTTGGCAACACAGGAACAAGCGCGCGTTCTGCTAATGCGCCGTGACCGATTTCACGTCTGCCTGGGCCGCGCGAAGGGCGTGTTTCGCCGACAGAATATGATGGGAAGTTATAGTGGTGCATATATCTTTTTGTTTCTTCGTTGTCTAGCCCGTCTAGCTTTTGCATATCTGCTATTGCGCCGAGCGTTGCAACGGTTAGGACTTGTGTATATCCTCTGGCAAACATACCAGATCCGTGTGTTCTTGGAAGAACTCCGACTTCGGCTGAAAGCTCGCGGAGATCCATAAGACCGCGTCCGTCAACTCGTTTTCCTTCTTCGTATATCCAGTCGCGCACGATGTGCTTCTGCAATTTATAGAGAACTTCGGCAACCTCATGCCCTCTTTCAGGAAATTCCTCCGCTAAAGCTTCTTTAACTTCTTTTTCAACTGCTCTGGTTTTCTCGTCTCTAACTTCTTTTGCAGCGTTATCCAACGCTTGTTTTAGAGGTTCGTATGCGATTTTTTTAACAGCTTCATAAACATCTTCGCCTGGTATGCAGCTTTTGTATGAAATTTTTGCTTTGCCTTCTGCAGCAACAATTGTGTTGATAAAATCACATATTTTTTTAATTTCTTTGTGCCCGACTTTGATAGCTTCCAACATTTTTTCTTCAGGAACTTCTTTGGCGCCGGCTTCGATCATAACGATTTTTTCTTTTGACGCGCAGAGAGTAAGCTCGAGTTCGCTTACGGCTTTTTCGGCTTCATTAGGGTTAAGAACGATTTTGCCATCAACTAATCCAACGTGGAGACCTGCTATTGGTCCGTTAAATGGGATGTCGCTCATAGAAACTGCAACGGCAGAACCGATCATAGCTGCCACTTCTGGTGAATTGTCTTGTTCCACAGAAAGGACAAGAGCGACGATTGAGACATCGTTTCTTAAATCTTTTGGAAATAGGGGGCGGAAAGGTCTATCTATAACGCGTGATGTTAGGATTGCTTTTTCTGATGCTCTGCCTTCGCGTTTTGTAAATCCGCCAGGGATTTTGCCGACAGAGTATAATCTTTCTTCATAATCTACAGAAAGTGGGAAGAAGTCGATTCCATCGCGTGGTTCTGGAGACATTGTTGCGGTTACTTGCACTACGGTATCGCCATAGCGCACGATGCACGCGCCGTTTGCTAAAAATGCTGTCTTGCCTGTTTCGATTGTTAATTCTCTTCCTGCAAAATCTGTTTTGTAAATTGACATTTAATATTCCTATTCTTATATTATTTATGGCAGTCCAAAAAGACGCTGCCACCTCGTCTCTTGTTTTTGTTATTTACGTAAGTTGAGTTTTTCGATAATCGCTCTATAACGCTCAATATCGATTTTCATTAGATATTTAAGAAGACGACGGCGTTTACCAACCATGAGCAAAAGTCCTCTTCTTGAATGGTCGTCTTTTTTGTGGATTTTTAGGTGTTCCGTTAGCTCGTTGATGCGTTCTGTTAGAATCGAGATTTGAACTTCAGGTGAACCCGTGTCTGTCTTGTGTTTTTGTGTGTTTTTTATTGCTTTTTCTTTGTTTTCTTTGCTAATCATTATTAGCCTCCTTAAAATTATTATTCATTTATATCCTAGCAGAGCGTTGGAGCGACGCATGAGCCAAGAAATAAATAAGCGAGCTTTAGTATATCATATTTTCGTGAATTTGTCAATGTTTTTAGGCAATCAAAAAAGCCCGAAAGGGCTTTTTGTTTATCAAATTTTCTTATATTTCGTCGAGAGGAGTGAAAATTTCGTCTTCAAGGTTTGTAATTTCGCTTGCAAGAGGCGTGATGTCTTGGCAGCCGTTGATAATTTCAATGTCATATTCAGGGATTTCGACTTTTATAGTTGTTGGTTTTTTTACAACATGCACATGAATTTCAGGAACTGCGATTGGCACATGAACACATTTTTTTACGATTTCCGTTTGTACATTTGGAACGCGAACAGGAACGGCCACTTCTTTTAATACTGTTTCAACATTGATGTTTGGCACTGTGTGCGAGACTGACTGCGGCTTAACGATTGTTTCTGTGTTAATTTCAGGAACTTGCACAGAAATTGTTTTTTGGAAACATGATGTTTCGGTGTGAAAATCTGGGACTTCAACGGCGACATCAACTAATTTTTTTGTTAAATCCGTTTCGATTTCAGGCACGTTGACCGATGTTGTTTCGCAATGTTTTATAACTTGTGTTTGGATATCAGGAACAGTCACAGGGACATTTACTGTTGATGATGAGTTGGTTAAAATGACATCAGGGACTTCAACTGGTACTGTGATTTCGCATGGTGTGTTATCATGATTGCATTTTTTCTTGCACTTGCATTTGTCTTCATCTGGTTTATACATAAAACTCTCCTTTAAATATTTTGGCTACTTTCGCCTTTTACTTATATGATATGAAAAGGAGCGAAATTATGACAAAAAATCCGCATTTTCAAAAAACGCGGATTGGTATTTTATTTAATATGGTTTATCTTGGCGAACAGCCGCAGTAGTTTTGGCGGTATAGATTATTTTCGCGGGAAAGCTCTAGACTGCGTAGGTAGCCATTGTTTTTCTTGAAATTGCTTTCTAGATATTTTGTGTTATATTTTTTTGCTAGCGCCTCGCCGATTTCGTTTATCATTTCATGGTTTTTATGTGGGCTGACTGTTAATGTCGTCGCAAAGACATCATAATTATTTTTACTCGCATATTTTGCGGTATCTTCCAATCTGTGCTTAATGCATAACCTGCAACGCTCGCCGCCCTCTTTCGTATTGGGAAGTTCGATTGGCTCTTTTGAACCTTCGACGACTGGAATTTTTGCATAATTTTTAACTTCGCCTAGTCTTCTTTCGTATTCGCCTAAAGGCGCGATGTTCGGATTGCAGAAATATGAAGTTATATCATAACTATTCTCGCTTTGATTTAGCTGTTCGAATACGCTTGAAAAGCAAGGACAGCAGCAGGTGTGCAATAACATTTTCATGATGCCATCGCCTCGACTAACTTTTCTTTTTCTTGTTTGCTTAGTTTTTTGATTTCACATTCGCGCTTCATTGCGTCGTTTCTATCCGCAAACAGTTCGAAATAAACAAGACTTACAGGAAGCCTTGTTCTGGTATATTTCGATGCGTGGCCGAGGTTGTGTTGTGCCACACGGTTTTCTATATCGTTTGTCCAGCCGGTGTATAGCGAATTATCGCTGCAGCGGAGCATGTATGTGAAATTCATTTGCCAAGAATTTTATTAACCATTTCTTTATCGTTAACCATGGTTATGGCGTTTGGAATAAGCTCTATTTCGAATTCTTTGCCGCGGATTATATCCCCATCAACATTTGCGATTAGCTCGTGATCTGACACTAATTTAATATGGTCTGTTTTGATTTTGTGTATGAGAGGGCTATGGATATGCGCGCCCTTTTTCATCTTTAAAACCAGTTTAGGCATTTTTGCCTTGCTCATTTTATTTGCGAAATATACATCGAATTGGTTGTCGTCAAGCTCTGCGTCTGGAGCGACATGGTACCCTCCGCCATAAAATTGACCGTTACAGATTGTTACGATCGTATACATGCCAGACATTGTGGTGTTTCGCAAAGTTAGTTCCATTTTCTTATGTTTGAATTTGAAAAATGTATATAAAATGCTGGCGTTATAGATTTGTGATGGAGGAACTTTGCCTTTCATTAGTTCTGCATTCGCTGCAACTTCAGCGTCTAAGCCGAAGCTGATAATATTGATAAAATAGTTTTTGTTAATCATGCCGATATCGCATTTTATTTGAACGTCGTCTGTGAAAGCTAGTGTTTTATAGAAATCGTTTCCGCTGCCTGTAGGTATAACACCTAGGCGGTTCTTCGTGCCGACTATGCCAGATGCAACTTCGTTTAGCGTTCCATCTCCGCCGACGGAGAAGATAACGCATTCTTCGTCTTTATATAGTTTTGCGAATTCAGTTGCTTCTTTTGGTTTGGTGGTTATATGGATTACATGCGGGAATTCGATTTCGTTGCAATACTCATCGATTCTCTTCATGATGCCTTTATAATCTCTCGCTTTGCCCGCTGTAGGGTTGACGATAAATACGTGTTTCATGTTACAATCACCTCTTGTGGGCTAGTATATCATAAAGCGAAAAAAATGTCAAAATAGCTCGCTGATTTTTGATGCGTATCCGCGCGTCGGGTCCGAGACTAGGACGTGCGTTATGCTGCCGACTAGTTTATTGTTTTGTATGATTGGAGAGCCGGACATTCCCTGAATTATGCCGCCCGTGCGGTCTAATAGGCGTTTGTCTGTAACCCTGACTGTTAGCCCTTTATCTTTTTCGCCCATTTTTGCGATTTTTGTTATTTCGATTTTGAATTTCTCTTTTATGCCGAATGGTTCACATATCATATATGCTTCGCCGACTGAAATTTCTTCATCGGTCGCAACTTTGATTTGATTTGTGTTATCTGGTTTTTTTAATTTTCCTGTTATGCCGGTTTCGCTATTTTTGAATATGCTACCTAGGGATATTGGGCTTGCGAATGTTCCGCGAATTTCTCCCGGTTCGCCTTGCATTCCTTTACGGATACCCGTCACAACGCCCTCATAAATCTCCCCGCTTTCGAATGGGACTATGTGCTTTGTATCATCATCTAAAATCGTATGACCAACGCCGACGTATTTGCCGGTCTTTGGCTCGTAGTATGTTATCGTCCCGAGCCCCATCGCTGTGTCTTTAACCCATGCGCCGATTTTATAGTCGCCCGAGCCGGTGTCGTAAACCCCTGCAAATCTTGTTTGTCTTACGACGTCATCTCTTTTATACTCTAAATCGGTTGCCTCGCCTTTAAGCTTTTGAACTGCATCGACTAATTCGTCAACCGTTTCTAGTTTATTGCCCGATATGCCTACTATAAGGTCGCCAACTCGCAGCCCGGATTTTTTTGCTGGGCTTGTTAAAAACTTGCCGTCTTCTGCGACGATGTCGTCCAGCCCGACAATTAAAAGCCCGCCCATATTGATTTTTATGCCGATGAACTCGCCTGATGCGATAACGGTTCTGTCTGGATCTGCCTTAGAGCTTGCGCCGATTATTTTTCTATTGGGTAGGATGAAAACAACGCTCGTGCTTACAAATAGGCATAGGATAGTTATAAAAATTTTTATATTCTTTTTTATCATACTACATATTCTAGCCAAAGAAACTGCAAAATATGTTTAATTTTGGTTTGACTTTTTTGCCAAAATATGGTATAATTTAATTACACGGGGGGAGCATGTCTTGATTAAGAACGCATTTGATTTTTCGGATGAATATAAAAAAGAGTTGCGCGCAAAGGCGTTATTTTATTTGTCTGATGGAGAAAATTTTCGTACGACATCACAAAAGTATGCAAATGATATTGAATCGCAAAAGCTAAAAAAAGAATTGTTATTATACCTCCCGACATTCGAGCCAGATTTAGGCAAGCGAGTTAGAGATAAGTTTGATTTGCAAAATAGGGTGACCATTGATGAGGATAAAATTCTTAAAATTGCTCACGAATGCTTAGCGGGCACGGCTTTGAAAACTTTGGCTAAAAAATATGATATGCACTCGTCAATTTTGCAAAGGAATATATTTACATACTTAATAAAAAATGATTTCGCGCTTGCGAAAGAGCTTAGAGCGGAGTTAGATAGCCGTGTTAAATCGACTGTTATACCTAGCAGAAAAGAAATTATTGGTGCGGTTAAAGAATATTTGGAGATGGGGTATCAAGATAGGAAATTCCGTGGAAGAGTCGCGGATTCTATCGTTTCTTCATACATATATTGTCGTCTTGCTTTTATCGATTATGATTTATATGAAAAAGCTATGGCAAAAAGACTTAGAACCAGCAAGCCGACGGAGCAGGAAAAGATCGAGCTTGAGGGGCTAGCGAAAGAGTTCTTAGAATTTGATGGTTCTGGTATTAAATTTGCAGAGCAAAAAGGGCTTGATCCTGAGAAGACTCGTATAAGATTTGAAAACAGGTTGACACTAGTTAATAGAACTTTAGCTGAGCAGGTTAAGAACAAGTATCATGGGCTATATGCATTTGCGAAGAAGCTAACTGATGAAGAACTCTTAGCGGCTGCGCGAGAATATTTACAAGACGGAAAAAGTTTCGCGACTGTTGCGAATGAATATAGGACGGATAAAAAGGCGATTGGCGACGATTTTTTGAAAAGATTGCCGGCTTTGGATTTGGAATTGTCTGCCAAGGTTGCTTATAAAAAGGCTTTACAAAGAACGCGATAGAAATTTGATTTTTGGGTAATAATATACTCATGAAAACGTTTATTATTAGCATTGTGATGTTGCTTATTTTAGTTAGCGGAATTTTTTTCGCTCAGCATGTTATGGTAAAAAAAGTGGACAACCAGGTTGCTACACTTTATGATTTATTTGAGGACGTGCAAAAAGAGGAGTGGGTTAGAGCGCGTCAAAAAGTTGAAGGTTTTTCTAGAGCGCTTAAAGAAGAAGAATTATTTTTTGGAGCGATGGTTGAGCATATTGATTATGATACGTTGCTATCCCAAAGTGCCATGATGCGCGAGTTTGTATTTCATAATGCTAAGTCGGATTCCTCTTCGCAGACTGCAGTTGTTATCACGTTGCTTGAGCATATTAAGGACAAGACGAGGATAACTTGGGAGAATATATTATAAAAGAGCATATGCTCTTTTTTAGTCTTTGTGTTTCAGCATTAGAACTGTAGCGTATGCAACAGCAAGGCTGGACAGACAACCGAGTAAGACCAGATATGGCAGATAATAAATTGGCGCGAAAGAAGATAGCATGAAGCAGGCGACCAAAATTTGCCCGATGTTGTTCGCTATGCTACCGAGCAGGCTGACTCCGTATATAGAAAATGGTTTTATTTTTTTTGCAACCAGCATAATTAAAACCGCTAAAACTGCACCTGATAGACTATAAAAAAGTGTCGTTGTTCCGCCGAATATTATACTGCCGAGGCTTGCGCGCAGGATTGAAACTAGTATAGCATCGGGGGCAGAGAATGTGTATATTGCGTATAGCGTGACGATATTTGCTATGCCCAATTTGCCGCCAGGGATATTGATAGGAAGGATGAAAAGATTATCGACTATTTGCAGAACGACGCCGATGCCTAGAAGAATGGCGAGTTTTATATGTTTAGTATGCAATCGTGTCCACCTCGCTTGTTCCAACGATTTTCGCTACAACTTTGTTTGGAAGGCAGATGATAGATTGTCCGGCTTTGTTAATTTTTCCTTGATTTTTGCACAGCTTATCAGGGCAGTTTGCCTCGCGTACATATACTGAATTATCATATATAACAAAATCAACACCAGAGACAGAATATGCTCGAGGGTTTTCCAAACTTGTTTTGTATATGAGTTTGCTGTCGCTATAAATTTCAACTTGACTGTTTTTATTTGAAATAGAAAATAAAGGAAGGATAATAAAAAAAAGGGATATCAACAATACCCCGAGCATGAGAAAAATGTCGCTAGTGCGAACCTGTAGAGCCGAATCCGCCTGCGCCTCGCTGAGTTTCTTCAAGGCTTTCCTCCAATTCGATTTTTTCTTGTGAGTATGGCATAACGACTAATTGCGCTATTCTCTCGCCTTTTGAGATGTATATTGGTAGATTAGAAATGTTAGTGCATGCTACGAAAATTTCGCCTCTATAGTCGCTATCGATAACGCCGACGCAATTTGGCAACGAGAGACCTTTATTGTAGCCTAATGATGAGCGGATAAATACTAGTCCGACTTTGCCTTCGTCTATCGCGACAGATATTCCTGTTGGGATTAATTTGCGTTGGCGCGGGTAGAGTGAAAAACTTTCGGTTGTTGATAAATCCATTCCAGCCGACCCTGATGTTGCGTAATTTGGCAAAACGGCATCTTTGTTTAGTAGTTTGACTTTAATCTTAGATCATCTCCCAAATAGTTTATCCATTTAAAGGCACCAATTATACGTGAATATATTCTATCTGAATATGTTGCTTTGATTTCGGCTGGCCCGAGATTGGTTGTTAGCACTATCGATTTTTTAGTTTTTATACGGCTTTCAAGCAAATCAAAAAGGAATGTATCAACCACTCCGGAAGAAGTTCGAAATTCTGTTCCAAGGTCATCTATCACCAAAAGGTCCGCCTCGTGCATGAGGTTTATACGGTCTTTTGTTTCTTGCGATGTGTCTTGACCGAATTTATATTCCTCCAACATCATAAAAAGCCTAGGGGCAGACATATAGAAAACGGTCTTATTATTTTTTATGAAATTGTTAGCGATGCATTCGGCTGTGAATGTCTTGCCAATGCCGGTTGGACCGTTTATGACTAAATTTCCGCTTTCAAAGTTTTTAGCTGTTTCTAGAGCCAGTTCGGCATATTTTTGATATGATTTGCCTCTAAAAACACGGGTGTTATCGTATAAATCAACCTTAAAATCGTTAAATGATGGAAGGTCATCTTCGTCTAGACCTAATAAATCGGACGAAATTTTTAGAGCAATTTCATCTCGGCAAGAACAATAGCCATCGTCTAATCTGCCAGTGTCGTTACATTTTTTGCAAGAGAAGAAGTTTGTCTTTTCTTTAATTTTTGTTTCTTTTATATATTTTTTTCTTTCGATATCTAGATCATTGATTTTTGAAAGAGCATTTTTAGCGACGCCGGAGGTTTGTGTGCTTTGTTCTAGTATATCTAAAGCCTGTTTGCCGACGTTTTTTATGTTGGTATCGATTTCTTTTAAAACTGAATGCTCGGCATAAAGCTCGGCTAAATATTCTTCGCGCTTTTTTGCAGCGTTTAAGCGACGCTTTGAAAGAGCGTCGTCGACTTGTTTGTAAATATCATTTGAAAATTGCATATTTATTGCCCCATCGCGTCGAATAGCCTGTTATAGACCTCGTCTGTGCCTGCATAATCGCGTTCCTTAAAATTATGGAAAGATGATTGTTTAGATTTCTTGTTTTTATTATATTTCGGTTTCTTTTGCATAGATTTGATGAATTCTTCAGCTTTTAGAGCGGTATTGATTCCACGGTCTTGCCAATCTAATGCGACTTTTTCTATGTAGCTCATGGTTTTTTTATTGTCGCCCTCGCGAGAGAAGTTTATTAGAAGGAGGAGGACTTCCGGCGGAAGAATTTTATTATTTAAAAGCCACTCGAGAGTTTCTATGTCGCGCGCTGAAAGGGTATCGTCGAATGCGCGGTTCGCTTCATTTAGAACCCAGGAAACTAATTCATCGCTTGGTGCTTGGGGATGCGCGTCGACTTGTTTTTGTATATCAGCTGATTCTTTTGCAGATTTTTCTGGTATCATTGTAAGCTTTATGTCTTCTCCATCGATAGAAGCTAAACCTTGCGAAACCCAGAAAAGCCAAGCGGAATTTATATCGCTAGGAACCAACCTGAGTGCTTCGGCTTGTGCGGAGATATTTGGAATTTGTTTTCCCTCGCTTGCGAAACGGAGTGCATATAAATAGACTAGCGAATATATTGGGCTCGCTTCGGTTAGATATTCGTCTATAAATCCGTAGTACATGTGCATAAGATGTTCCATTGTAGTAGATATATCTCCTTTTGTCGTGTAATGAAAATTATAT
>NZ_BDHD01000044.1:0-13468 GCF_054786075.1 Treponema sp. R6D11
ATACTGCCTTCCGTGCGAATGATTTTTTTCATTATTGCCTTTGCAATAATGGTTTATAAACAATCTCGGCGTAATTAGCCGATTGAACTTGGAGAGTAAAAATGAAAGCTGTTATTTTTGGACTTGTATTTCTTGCCGCAGCGGTCTTTGCCGTATTGCCGCCGTCAGTGTTAGGTTATGGTCTTAACTGGGGAAATGATGTGCTGACCTTCCTGCGAGGCGGTCTTCCCGTCTTGGCGATATTAATTGGTATCATCGCTATTTTCATCGGCATTGCCGACATTAAAGATCGCGCCGAAGCCAAAAAAGAAGAAGCCGAAAACAAGTAGCGGATTAAGAGGGGAAAATTCGCCTGACCGTTTTTGAGTTTTCAAGCTCGATTGAGGTTTAAGAATTAAGAAATACTGTTCCTTTCAGTCCACCAGCCGCAAGTGTTTCAAGGCTGCGTGGTTTGCTCCCATTTGCTAAAATTGTGTGGATACCATAACTTAAAGCCAGTCTTGCGGCTTCAAATTTGGTGGCAATGCCGCCTGTTCCAAAATCATTTGTTGCTCCGATACTGATGTCTTTCTGTACTATCTCAAAGTTCCGCACTTCTTCTACAAGTACGGCGTCGTTATGTTCTTTTGGGTTTTTGTTGTACAATCCGTCAATATCGCTGAAAAGAATTAAAAGGTCGGCGCTCCACAAAATAGCAGACCTTGCGGCAAGAGTGTCATTGTCGCCGATTTTTATTTCTTCTACCGAGACGGTATCGTTTTCATTGATGATGGGAATGATGCCTTCGTCTACCAGAGTAAAGATGGTATTGCGCATATTCAGTGTTCTGATTGAATCGTCAAAATCTTCGCGGGTTAAAAGTATCTGCGCGATATGCAAGCCGTGTTGTTCAAACGCGCGTCTCCATTCTCCCATAAGCTCTACCTGACCTACAGCGCACAACGCCTGCCTGTAGTGAATGTCTTTTTTTCGCGCCCACTTGTCCATCGTGGAAAGTCCCGCTACCTGCGCGCCGGAAGAAACAATAACAATCTGCTTACCCTTTTTCATAAGATCCGCAGTCTGCTCCGCAAACTCGGTGAGAAACTGTGAATTAATTTTGCCGTTACTGCCCGCAAGCGTATTTGAGCCAATCTTGATAATTATTTTTCGCGCGTCAGCGATAAGTTTCTCAATCATTTTAACTCCGTATTTGTCCGCTACCGTTGATAAGATACTTTATCGTCGTAAGAGCTTCAAGCCCCATCGGTCCCCTAACGTGAAATTTTTGCGTGCTGATTCCAAGTTCCGCCCCAAAGCCGAATTGTCCGCCGTCCGTGAAACGTGTTGAAGCGTTGACATATACGCAAGCCGCGTCCACTCTTGAGCGGAACTCATTCGCAGACTTTAAATCGTTGGTGAGAATTGCGTCCGAATGTTTAGTCCCATACCTGTTGATATGGGCAATTGCCTCATCACGGGAGGAAACCGTCTTTACGGCGAGAATGTAATCAAGAAACTCTGTCGCCCAGTCTTCTTCAACGGCGTCTTTAAGAACAAGGGTGGAAGGCACAGTGCCTATAGCGGACTTTGCTTCTTTGTCGCAGCGCAGTTCGCATTTTCCCGCAAGCGCTGCCGCCATTTTCGGCATAAGGGCGGTAAGAGCGTCTTTGTGTACAAGTATCGTTTCCACGGCATTACACACGCCGGGTTTTTGCAGTTTTGCGTTGGCGATAATTTCTACCGCATTGTTCATGTCCGCGCTCGGCTCAACATAGATATGGCAGTTGCCCTCTCCAGTTTCAATGACAGGGATACGCGCGTTTTCTACAACTCTGCGGATTAATTCATGCCCCCCGCGAGGAAGAACCACGTCGATGTAACCACGTGCTTTCAGTATCTCGTCAATCTCGTCCCTGTTACCGGATTCCGCAAGGGCAACGGCGTCCGCTATTCCGCCGTCGCTTTTAAGCCCCGCTTTAATCGCCTTAACTATTGCCCTGTTGGATTCCAGCGCCGAAGAAGAGCCTCGTAAAAGTATTGAGCAGCCCGCTTTGTACGCAAGGGCGGCGCAATCCGCCGTAACATTGGGACGCGATTCGTAAATAATGGCGACAACGCCGAGGGGGACAGTAACTTTATCAATCTTCAATCCGTTAGGCAGAGTCCACCCCGTCTGCACTTTGCCAATCGGGTCTTCTTGTCTTATGACGATTTCGATCCCTTCGATAATGCCGTCTATCCGCTTGTCGTTAAGAAGCAGGCGGTCAACAAGAGCCTCTTTCATGCCGCCTTTCCTAGCTTGTTCCACATCGCGCGAGTTTGCTTGCAAAATGGCAGACCTGTCGCTGTCGATAGCGACGGCGGCGGCGGCAAGAGCCTTATCTTTGCTTGCGCGGTTCTGTTCCGCCAGCTTCGTTTGCGCCTGTTTGAGATAGGTAAAAATGGTAGTTAATGTGTCTGCCATAGATTAATTCGCCTTTTTTATTATACTGTAGCGGCTATTTTTTCCTCTACCAGTTCGCCGATTATTTGGGCAGGGGTTTGATGGGTTGCCAACGCACGGGTCATTATGTAGTCCGCCACTGTAGATTTGAGTATATTGAGCAATTCACGTTGTTGAATGAAAATATCAGGTTTGTTGAAATTGACCCTTGGAGTAGTACGGGTTAATTCCTCGTCAAGTGCGTCTGCTTCTTCTTCGGTCATATAAGCCATTTTTCCTCCTATGAAAGGTGAAGCATATCATGCGGTAAAAATCCTTTTCGGCATTTCATCGCATGAAATACATTTACATGTTCCTCATCAATGCGGTTATACATAACTTCGATGGGGTTACCTTGTGTATTAAAGCCTATGAGCAAATATTTGTTTTCATAGTCTTCCAAAAGACCATTACGAATAGGGTGCAAGAAAGCCCATTCAATGTCGGCTTTTGTAAGTCCATGCTTAAAAGCTGACTTATTATAGATAATACCCGCATCCATTAATAAAGCATAGTCTTTAGCGAGTTTTTCTGCAACTATCTATAAATTTTTAATTAAACCTCGATTTTGCAACGTTGCCATTCTTTTCTCTATATATTTACCATTTTTAAGTTGATCTTATTACCCCTGGTCTTACAAGCGCCGCATTCAACGCCCCACATCTGCATCCTTCGCTAATCGCTTCGCGAAAACTCGCTCCTCCTTCAAAAGCGGCAGCAAGCCCGGCGGTAAATGCGTCTCCGCAGCCGGTGGAATTTACCGCTTTTACGGGCTGGACTTCAATTTCAAAAAACTCATTCGCTCTTGCCGCAATAATCTTTCGGCTGCCATTGGTAAGGATAATGCCGCAGTTGTGTTTTTGCACTATGCCCAATACCGCAGATTTTATCCGTTCCTTTGCCACGTCATCTATCGTTATCAATTCGTTGTTCTTGATTAATTCAGGCGCAAAGTCGGCGGCAAATTCAAAAAGATTCGGCTTCACGATGTCCGGCTGGTATTTCAAACTTCCCGTTAAATCTTTTCCCTTTACGTCGAGGATAACTTTTGCTCCCTTCTCTTTCGCCCTTTGCGTCATGGCGGGAATCACGGCGTCGGAAAATCCCGCCGCTTTCGTGCCGGAAATTATTACCCAACTCAAGTCTGCGGTGTGAGTAAGAATATGCTCAAACTTTTCCAACAGCCGCCCCTCAGTTCCGGCGCTAACCGGTTCAGATTCTTCGATCAACTCCGTAACAGTATTGTCCGCGTCGGAGAGCAAAGTGTAACAAAAACGGATTTGACTTTCGCTCTCGACCCACTGCACGGAAAGCCCATCCTGTTCGCAGAGCGAAAGAAACAGCGGACGCAATTCGCCGCCAAGTTGAGTAAAATGTACCGCTTTTTTTCCAAGTTGGGTTAAAACACGGGCAACATTGACCCCCTTGCCGCTTGCGTCAAGGCGATGGACTCCAGTCCTGTTCACGGTACCGGGATATATTGAGGGAAAGCGAAGGGTTTTTTGCAGGGTGGGGTTAAGACAAACGGTTAGAAAGGACATACCGTATGTTAAGCGATAGTTGCGTTTTTGCCAATATATTTGCTAAAGAGCTTTTATAACAACCCGCCCTGAAACAGGGCGAGTTGTTTTAGGGAATAATAGCGGATAGTATTTAGCTTTCTCTACCTAATATCCACTACTCATTAATTGGAACGTGCAAGCCTGAAGCCGATGGTGGTGTTCCGGATAGTCGGGAAATAGCTGTTCCGACGCGCTGAACGTAACTCTGCGCTAGTTGCGCTGTCCCAACAGCCGCCGCGAGTTATCCTTGAATAGTCAGCCAGAATAGGTCCGTCAACGCAGGGATCATTGTCATAACGCCCAGCCGGGATTGTTAAATCATTTTTATTAAAGTCCCAGCACCTTTCCCACACGTTCCCGTGCATGTCATGCAGCCCCCACGCGTTTGCGGGCTTTAATCCCACCTCATGAACCTTACTTTCGCTGTTATCTCTATACCACCCTGTATCATCGGTAATCGTAGCTCCAGTGTTAAACGCCGTCGTTGTCTCCGCACGGCAGGCGTATTCCCATTCCGCTTCGGTCGGCAATCTGTACCCGTTTTTGGTTTTGTCCATTACCGCGGTGTCCCACGCGTCAGTTCTATATGTGGGAATGTCTCCCCAAGCCGAGGGATTGGTACTATCGCCAATGCTGTATACGGGATTTAATCCTTCCATAATGCTCAATTTGTTGCAGAACACAATAGCGTCATACAAGCCAACATTGTAAACAGGTAAATTATCCCCTTTCCCGGGTGTGGCAGTGGTTCGATCCTCGCCTGCGCCCATAACCGCAACCCACAGCGCCTGCGTTACCTCATACTTAGCCATTTTAAATGCGCTTAACGTTACCTCGTGTTGCGTTTCGAAGGAACCTCTGCCAGGTTCATTTCCAGGGCTGCCCATTGTAAATGATCCGGCTGGTATTGAGACCATTTCTATATTTAAACCGCTGCTGCCGCCACCGCCGCCGCCATCGTCGTCGTCATCCTCCTCGCATCCTGTCAAAGGCAGGGCTAAAAATACTATTACCGCAATAATTACGGCAACGCCGAACAGTTTGACTGTCTTTTTCATAAAAACTCCTTATAGTCTGATTTTGGCAATTTCCTGAATTACCTCAAAATATTGAAAGATAATGCATGAAACTTGCCGTTTAGTTTATAATACTAAACAATTGGTTTATTGTCAATGCCTAGAAAGCGTATATTATTGCTTTAATGGTTAGTGGTATGGTTTTATGGGAAAAATAAGACAAATTTTAGCTGACAATATGAGGAAATACCGCCAAAAACAGGGATTTTCACAGGTAAAACTAGCGGAAAAAGCCGATGTTACTGCCCAATATATTGCTATGATTGAAATGTGCAGTAAATTTCCCAAACCTGAAATGTTGGAACGTTTTGCAAAATCATTAGATATTGAACCCCATGAACTTTTTACAGTACCCCCAACTCCACAAGACGAATTGGAAAAGATAAGACAAGACATTAGACAAGATATAAAACAAGATTTTAAGCAAGATATTATTGGCGAAGTTGTGAAAACTATAAAGCAAACTTTATCTGATGAAGTGAAAAAGAAAATATAAACAGTGCAACCTGTTTAATATTTTAAAATATATGCCTATCGTGCCAAAGGAACGCCGCAAGTCCCCAAATTATTCTTGAAACACGGCTATTTTATTGTTATTATTTAAAAGTGAGGGTTTTCAAAAACACATGGTTTCATCGTTTTGCTAACAAGGAAGGCATAACAGACAGCGAGTTACTAGAAATAGTCGATAAACTTGAAGCAAAGCAAGCGGATGCAAATCTGGGTGGCGATGTATACAAAGTACGGGTTGCCAGACTAGGCGAAGGGAAATCGGGCGGACATCGTGTTATAGTATATTTCAAGAGCGAGTTTCGCACTCTTTTTGCGTATGGTTTTTCCAAATCCGACAGGGGTAACGTTGATCAAGGCGAATTACGGGCTTTTAAGATAAGGGCGAAAGATGTCTTTTCATTGACAGATGAACAGATAGAGAACAGAATAAAGAATGGAACATTAATTGAGATTTTTCAGGGGAGTTAAAATGAGCAAATATAAAAGCGAGATTTACGAAGCAATTCATCAGGACGCTACAGCCGATTACGAAGTAGGAGCAATTTCAGAAGCCAAAATGCGTGAATACGATAAAATGTGCCTTACCCCAGAAGCCTTACAAAAAAATACCACACAAGAAACCGTCAACATAGAACACGCTGATCTTGCAACTGCATAGCAAGCCAACTCTCTTCTCGACCTATTTTATCCTCTTATATGCCTTAATCTCCTGACGCAGCCTTGCGGCAAGTTCCGCCTTCGGGACACGAACCTGCTCCATGGAATCACGGAAGCGCAGGGTGACGGTGCCGTCTTCTTTGGATTGGTAATCCACGGTAACGCAGAAGGGAGTGCCTGCCTCATCTTGCCTGCGGTAACGCCTGCCAATCGCTCCCGCCTGATCGTAGTCGGTGGCGTAGTCTTCTTTCAGTTCCGCGCGAATGTCCTGCGCTAGTTCCGCAAGACCGTCTTTTTTCATCAATGGGAGAATGGCGACAGTAACCGGCGCAAGATCGGGGTGGAAGCGCAGGACCGTTCGCCAGTCGTCATCGTTGCCTTTTTCGGCGACTTGTTCCTCGTCGTATGCGTCGCAGAGAATCATCAGCAGATTGCGGGTAAGACCGGCGGAAGTTTCGATGATGTAGGGAATGTAACGCTCGTTGTTGTTGTCCTGATCGATGTACTGCATATCTTTGCCTGAGAATTCGGTATGCCGTTTCAGATCGTAATCGGTTCTGTTGTGTACGCCCTCAAGCTCACGCCAGCCCATCGGAAACAGGTACTCGATGTCGTAAGCGTCCTTCGCGTAGTGCGCAAGCTCGTCCGGTCCGTGCTGATGCCAGCGCAGATGATCCATCTTGACGCCGAGTTTTTCGTAATATGCCCAACGCTGTTTGCGCCATTCGGAAAACCATTCTTCGTCCGTGCCGGGTTTTACAAAATACTGCATCTCCATCTGCTCGAATTCGCAGGTGCGGAAAATAAAGTTCTTGGTTACTATTTCGTTGCGGAACGCCTTGCCGATTTGCGCGATGCCAAACGGGATTTTCATTCTGCTGGACTGAATTATGTTTTTATAATTGACATAAATGCCCTGGGCGGTTTCGGGACGAAGGTAAATGATGCTAGCCGTGTCCTCGGCGGGACCGATGTGGGTTTTGAACATCAGGTTGAACTTGCGGGTGTCGGTCAGTTCGCCGCCGCAGTCGGGGCATTTTTTCGCCGCAAGATTTTCCTGCGGGATTTGATCCGCCCGAAAACGCGATTTGCACTTTTTGCAATCGACCAGCGGGTCGGTAAAATTTTCAACGTGCCCCGACGCTTCCCATGTTCGGGGGTGCATCAGGATAGCCGCGTCCAGCCCCACGATATTGTCGTGGAGACGGGTCATTTCCTTCCACCACGCCCCCGCAATGCGGTTCTTCAGTTCAATGCCGAGCGGACCGTAATCCCACGCCCCGTTCTGCCCACCGTAAATTTCCGACGACTGATAAACAAACCCCCGCCGCTTCGCCAGCGACGTGATTTTCTCCATAGTCGCTTTTCCTTGGTATTCCTTTAATTCTGCCATACGGGTATTTTACATGAAAAATAAAAATTAGGGAATAAGGGATTTATGTAAGAAGACTTCACACAAAAGACACAAAGGGGGAGAAGGACACAAAGAAGAGGGAAAAGGGGGACGATGCGATAAATTGTGTAGAAAATTCCTATAATCATATACTTGATATTATTTATATCGAGGCAAAAATAGCGAAAAAATGATTAAAAAATATTCATTTATTTTTTTGAAGCATTTACAGTTTTCGCAAACTGTGCGGCGGTTCTGCCTGAACGTCCGTTATATAAAGCTTCCCAACGTGACGCTTCGTTTTTTATTTCTTCAGTAAATTGAATGTTTTCGAGCGATAAAATCCCTTCGATTATTTTATAATAATCATCACTTGTATTTGCCGTAACAAAGTTTATGCGAATTCCAAACCGCTCGGACAATGACAGCTTTTCGCTCATGGTGTCCCTAAAATGAATTTCATCGCCCTCACGGTCTTTCCAAGTTTCATTGATGAGGTGAAACCTGTTTGAAGTCGCATAAAATAAAATGTTTTCAGGCTGTGGCTCGATTCTTCCGTCTAAGATGACCTTTAAATTTTTATAACCGGTGTCGCCTGTTTCAAACGACAAATCATCCATAAAAATTATATATTTAAGGCGTTTGTTTTTTATGCAATTTACAAGTTGGGGCAATTCATCTAATTTATCCTTTGGTATTTCCACCAAACGCAACCCTTGATTATAAAATTTATTCAGAAGTGCTTTAATCATGGCGGATTTACCGCTGCCGCTTGAGCCGTATAACAGGGCGTTATTGGCAGGCAACCCACGCAAAAACAAAGCCGTGTTTTCGATGAGCGTTTCTTTTTGGGAGTCCAAACAAAAAAGACGTTCTAATGTAATCTCGTCAGGTCGCTTGATGCCCGTCATTTCACCTTGCCATCTGAATGCGATATATTTTGCGTTTTTCCCCGAACCAAATGCGGAATAGTGGGCGATTAAATTTTCCAGCATTTCCGCAGGACTGCCTGACGACACGACTTTTTTAAGTGAGTTCTGGTATTCTTCAAAAAATATTTTATGCTTTATTGAAGGAGTGTAATTTCCAAGCGTGTTATTCGATAATGTATCCCATAAAACGCTCAAATCTTCCAATGCGGCGGATTTCAAACAGTTTCCAATGTTATCGGTTTCTTCGCATACTTTAGATAAAATATTGTCATCTTCCAAAAGGGATACCGCCAAGTATTCCTTAAAAATATCATCTGTAACAGATTCGGTTTCCGCAAATTGAATTAAATTTTTAATGGATAAAGTTTCGCTGTCTAAATTAATGTTAAAAACTTTCATAATGTAATATAATAACAACAAATAGCCGCTTGTGTCTAATGGCGTACTAAGGAAACATCTAAACTTGCGTTTTGTGTTACACTCTGTTATATGGAAGATAGCGGCATATTAAAGCTGACCGGAGTTATTACCGATTTTTCAAAATGGGACGATACCATTCACTTGACCGCTGTAAAGTTTCACAGCCAATATAATGTATATCCTAATATTTTACTCGCTTCTGATTCCACCTACCGTAAAATTGATCTGTACGCGCAAATGCACCCGAACAGGATTGTTACCGATGGCGCAGACGGGAATATTGAAACCATAGAAACAAGCAACAAGCCGTACAACGGGTTAAACCTCTTTGTAACGGAAGACTACGAGCTTGAATGTTGTTTGGATTTTGATTTACAGGAAGGCTATTTTACGTTGATTTTTGATGAAGCGCCAGACTTTGACGGGGAACGAGTTGAAGAGCCGGAAGAGCGGGAGAATGTTTTTAGGTTTAGGAAGATTGCGTGAAGGGGCAGAATTTAACCTATCTTTTCTTTGATTTGTTTGTCTACAGTTTTTCCATCTTTATTTTTAACGGCAAGAAGGAACAAACCTTTTTTATCAGATTGTTTCTCCCATATTTCACCGATGAGAGCTTTTTCTTTTGTGTCTTGATTATCGGCTATATATGCGCCCTTGTATTCAATTACCAAAATGCGGTCGTCTTGTAGCTTGGCGATAAAGTCGGGATAAAAATAATCAATAGGCGTGGGCAGTTTGAATGAGGCGGACTGGCGGGCAATGTTACGAACCCAATACTTTACCTTAGGTTCCGCATCTATCATTTTTGCGCATTGAAATTCCTCTCCTTTTTCACCGCCGTCTATCGAAGAGATATTGCTATTGCCCAAAAAATTTTTGGTGAATTTGTATGATCCTTGATATGGGATCGATATATCGTACATACCTTTTTTGAATTCAAAGCCTGTATCAAAATCAAGAACTTTACGATATTCTCTTTGAAAAAGTTCAAATGATGTTGTACGGGCTTTTGCTCTTGCTTGAATTATTATAGCAAGGAGTTTATTCAACAGGGCGAATTTTGCAATCACTAAATTTGGCAAGGCTATCTTGCGGGTTTCTGTCAGGTACTCTATCACTTTGCCAAGCCATGTGACCATTTGAGATTGAGGAATATCGTCCTGTTTCAGGTTTCGGTCAAGCCAATATATTAAATTTACCGGCTGCCAAACATCAATATCAGCCATATAAGGCAACAACTGATCTTTGCCAACATGACTGTATGTTAATCGGTTGCCATTTATGTCTATTTGGAAACCTTCTCCTGGTTTTTCCTCAATGTTGAAATCAGCCTTTTCAAGTTTTGCAGAAGCGTATTTTCCTATGTCCCAATCAAAATGTTCAAATATGAGGTTAGGATCGGCAAATAAAAATTGTCCGTCTAACTCAACCATAAGACGTGGAACTTTGAAAGTCTCACCGTTATTAGCGGGGGAATTTTCTGTTTCTGTTTTTTTGAAATTGTTATACTTCCATTGTAAAGAAACGGCTTCGGTAGGTTGAATTTTATCGCAAACGGCTTTTATGTCGGCTTCGGTTGTTGTGGGAGTAAAGAACAGGGTATTGTTACTGTCCAATTCTACAGACGCAGGCAAGTCGTTTTTATCAATTTTTGTGTTAAGAATAAATGCGTTATAAGGCGTATTCCAGTTTGGGTCTAAGTCCGGGTTTGCCGGAGCTTCTTGTTGTATTGTTGATCTCGCTTCATCACTATCAAAACCTTTGTTTATTAACTTTTCTGTCAAAGCGCTTGCGGCTTCACCAAAATGGTGTGATACAACATAAGCATAAGCCTTATTAAGCGAAGGCATTTTACGGGTCTTTGCATAAGGCATACGCATAACGCGTCCCAATAATTGTTCTACCGATGTATCACTTTTAATATTTGCCAATGAACAGAGGACATACGCGAAACTGCAATCCCAGCCTTCTTTTAGGGCTTCAACGGTGATAATATACCTTGTTGGTTCATCGGTGTTAAAAAGGTTTACATCGTCAAGTTCTTTTTGTTCGCCCGTGGCTATTTTTATTTCTGTTTCGCTTATTTTGGCATTTTCAATAAGATAATTTTTTAAAACTTCTACCGTTACTTCTTTATCTTTGCTCTGTGCCTGAAACAACAGTATAGGGCGGATATAATCTTTTTCGTTTTCAGCGTCTTTTTGAAGGACGGCACGTCTGGCTATCGCTTCATCTACCGCTTGTTCCCAACGTGAATGTTCCACAAGGACAATCGGCAGTTTTATCATCTCTTCTTCTTTCAATTCAGAAGCTCGGACATTGTAGAGCGTGTTGTTGTCGGTCTGGGGCGTGGCGGTGAATTCAATAATGGCGGAAGGGTTTATTCTTTTCCATGTTTCCTGCGACAATTCCGTAACAACTTTATGGGCTTCATCGACTATCATTATTGGTCTGTGATAATACAACAGATTGGAAAAAGAATATTTGGGACGACCGCCATCATCCTTAATTTCCATTCCCATATATTTTACCGACGGCATTTTGACAAAATGATTTTCGAAATTTTCGTTATCTTTGTAAACATTGTATTTGCTGGTGTCTTCTTTAATAAAAGATTGTATGGTAGAAACGATGATACAGGCGTTATCCGCAATATCGGCGGGGCGGATATTAAATTTTTCGTCAAGGTCAAAAATCCGTACTTTCCCCTCAAATTGTTCGTTAAGTGCTTCCCTGTACGGATGGCGCGGATTTTTCAAGGCTTCCGCTGTTTGCCTACGGATTGTATCAGAAGGAACAAACCAGAGGGCAAGCGGATATTCTTTGTCGCACCATGTTTGGGCAACAATTTTTATAGCATTGGCGGCTATGATTGTTTTTCCTCCACCCGTGGGAACTTTTATACATACTCGCGGAGTATTGGGTATCGCTTTCCACGCGGTATAGGTGTTTTTTAGATTGACAAGACGAACCGCAATTTCGCTGTCGGAAGTGATATGCTTAAAGGCTTCTTCATGACCGATAATACGGCAACTCTCAAAATATTTTTTAAGAACATCTAATGAATTTAGCTGATAGTTTTTGAGTTTCATTTTACCACACCTTAATATCATAGGGAGTTTGTTTGAATATGATATTGTTAGAATTGAGGCTCACATAGGTAAGACGTGTTGCCTCGCCGTATATTACAAGTTGGTTATATTCCAATTCGGCCTTGTTCTTTTTAGCTGCGGCGTCTATGTCGTTCATTATGTGATTTAATGTTTTATGAGTCAGGACATTGCCGCCGTTAACGCTTTTATCTCCTAAAATACCGTTATACAATAAGGCATACGCCGTACCTTCATGGATTCCTAAAAACGCGGAATTCTTTTTACGTTTAGTCATTGGCTTTTTGGTTTCGGTAAAATAAATATGAGCGGCGAGATTTTCAAAAGATATGTCTTCTTTTATTTGTCTGTCTTTGTCAAACACGGTATCGCCTAATTTGAAGAAACGAAAACCGCCGCCGCCTTTCCAATTAAGTGCTTTTGATATGCCTCCCTGTTCGCCGTCAATAACTTTTTTTAAGCGAACAACACAATGAGTTCTTGCCTGTTCCCCCATTTCAATGCCAATGTAGCGTCTCCCCATTTTATGCGCAACTGCGGCAGTCGTGCCGGAACCGAGAAAGCTGTCGAGGACGAGATCGCCGGGTTGTGTTGAAATTTGTATAATCTTCATTATCAAGTTTTCAGGTTTTGGAGTTGCAAATGCTTGGATATCTCCAAAAAGCTCTTCAATCTCCTTTTTCCCTTCTGTGGATGTACCATTAGTTAGAATTAATGAAGACGTATTAGTTTCTCTTTCTTCGTTCTCAAAAATTTTAACAGCAGGAACTGCGTCTAGATTTTTCCCCCAATATATTCTATTGTCAGTGTCAAGTTTTTCAAATTCTTCTCTTGGAACATCAAATTGACGAGTAAATTCTTTACCGCTGGGCGAAATTACAGTGTAAAAATTTTTGTGGCTAGGATTAGATGCATCCTCATGTCTTGATATACTTCCGGCTTTATAGTTTCCACGTGGATCATTATCAGGATTGGGATATGAATTCTCCCATACTGGTTTCTCAAAAGATTTATTTAATTTTCTTTCTCCTTTGAATGCGACGATGATATATTCATGGTCTTTTCTAAATGTAGTTGTGTTTTTCATTTTTCCATCTCGACCAGCACCACTTTTTCTCCATATCAAACAGTCTGTTTTTCCTCTTCCAAAAATTTCATCTATTAATACTTTTAAATAAGCATATTCTGTATCATCTATTTGTACGAAAATAACTCCTTCTTTGGAGAGAAAATCCCGCAAAAGTTCCAGCCGAGGGTACATCATAGAAAGCCAGATCGTATGTTCCAAATTATCATCATAATGTTCAAAAGCAGAACCAGTATTGTAAGGAGGGTCAATAT
>NZ_BDHD01000045.1:0-13206 GCF_054786075.1 Treponema sp. R6D11
AACCTTGAAGAAGAAGACGCAGGTTGTGTAATTTTAACGGGAGAGGATCTTGTTAAAGACGGCGAGGAAGTAAAAAGAACAGGTAAAGTTGTTTCCATTCCTTCGGGCAGCGCATTTTTCGGCAGGGTAGTAAATCCGCTAGGTGAAGCTCTTGACGGAAAGGGACCTGTAACTCCTGCGGCTTTTATGCCTATGGAAGCTCCTGCAGCGCCCGTAATTGACAGGGGAAGTGTGGAAACTCCGCTTCAAACAGGATGCCTTTCCATAGACGCTATGATCCCAATTGGTCGCGGTCAACGTGAACTGATAATCGGCGACCGCCAAACGGGAAAAACGGCAATCGCTATTGATACGATAATTAACCAAAAAGGGAAAAATGTTATTTGTATATACTGCGCTATCGGGCAGAAGGCGTCTTCGATAGTGGCAATAACTAATAATCTTGAAAAACACGGCGCAATGGACTACACCTTTGTAGTACTTGCGTCCGCTTCAGATTCGGCGGCTCTTCAATATATCGCGCCTTATTCAGCGGTCGCTATGGCGGAATATTTTTTACACCAGGGAAAAGACGTTCTTGTAGTTTACGATGATCTTTCCAAGCACGCCGTAGCTTACCGCGCGATCAGTTTGCTTTTGCGTCGCCCTCCCGGACGTGAAGCTTTCCCCGGCGATGTGTTTTATCTTCATTCAAGGCTTTTGGAGCGGGCGGTAAAACTTTCGCAGACAAAGGGTAACGGCTCAATTACCGCAATGCCCATTGTTGAGACGCAAGCTGGTGACATTTCGTCCTACATTCCCACTAACGTAATTTCGATAACGGACGGACAGATTTTCCTTGATTCCGAATTGTTTAATTCCGGTTTCCGTCCTGCGATAGACGTGGGTCTTTCGGTAAGCCGCGTTGGAGGTTCAGCGCAGACAAAGGCGATGCGAAAAATTTCAGGACGTATAAGACTCGACCTTGCGCAATACCGCGAGATGGCGGCTTTTGCGCAGTTTGGCAGTGATTTGGACAAGGCTACTCAGGACAAACTGGCGCAGGGCGAAAGGCTTATGGAAGTTTTAAAACAGCCGCAGTATTCACCTTATCATATTGAAGAACAGATTGTAATTCTTTTTCTCGCGGTTGAAGGTTTCCTTCTTGATGTTAAAACGGAAAATGTTTCCGCTTTTGTAAAAGATTTTTTATTAAACCTTAAAAGCGGTAAGGCGGATTTACTAAAGAATATTGCCGAGACGGGAGTTGTTTCTAAAGAACAGGAAGACGAATTACGCGCTACAGTTGAGTCCTTCAAAGGAGTAAAAAAATAAATGTCTAATTTACGCGATGTGCGCCTGCGAATGCGGGCTATTGAACAGACATTACAGGTAACCAAGGCGATGAATCTTATTTCTACCGCAAAACTGCGCAAGGGGCGGAAAATGCTCGCGGATACCGTGCCTTACTTTAGCAGAATTCAAAAATCAATGTACGATATTCTTTCTAGCGAGGCAAATATTGACAGCGATTTTTTTAAAAAACGCGATGTGTCAAAACCCGATTATCGTACGGCAATAATTGTCATAACTAGCGACAAGGGGCTTGCTGGCGGCTACAATGCGAATATTTATCGTCATGTAGATGAGCTTTGCAAAAAGGTGCAGAATCCTGTGCTGATACTCATTGGCGGCGCTGTCGGCTATCGCTATTTTGGTCACTCTCCCTATGTCATTCTTGAAAATTTTTCTTTCCACCCGCAGATACCCACAGTGGAACACGCCGGAGAAGTTTCCGAGTATGTAGTTTCGCAGTATCGTTGGGGAGTTTTTGATTCAATACATATCGTGTATACCAATATGTTCAGCATGGTAAAACTTTTGCCGACAGAACATCAGATAATTCCGCTTGTAAAAGAAAAAATTCAAAATGATATTTTTGAAATTGGCGGCGAAAAAAGAGTGGACTTAAAATTTGAATTTCTGCCGACCACAGAAGCGGTTTTTGATATGTTGGTTCCTCAGTATATAAAAGGCGTAATTTTCGGGGCGATGGTAGAAGCGTACGCAAGCGAACAAAGCGCCCGCATGAGGGCTATGGACGAGGCTTCCAAGAGCGCCGAAGATATGCTCGCCTCTCTGCGGATAAGTTACAACCGCGCGCGTCAGGCGGGCATTACGCAGGAAATTGCTGAGATAACCGGCGGTTCTACAGCGATGGCTGATAGGTAAGGAGCGGAAGATGGCGAATAAAGGTTACATTACTCAAGTAATTGGTCCTGTTGTCGATGTTCGTTTTGAGCAGGGACAGATACCTCTGATTTTAAACGCATTGAAAGTTAAAACAGGCGATGCGGGATTTAACCGCATTGTTACTCTTGAAGTTCTTCAGCATATTGGCGACAACCGCGTACGTTGTGTAGCGATGTCTGCCGCCGAAGGATTATCGCGCGGGCTTGAAGTTGAAGATACGGGCAAAGCTATCAGTGTGCCTGTTGGCAAGGAAGTTCTTGGACGAATGTTTAATGTAACCGGCGATCCCATTGACGACAAGGGAGCGTTTAGCGCGGCGCAGTATGAATCAATACACCGCAATGCGCCCGGCTTTAGCGAACAGCGTCCGGCAACCGCGTTGCTTGAGACAGGAATAAAAGTAATTGATTTAATCGCGCCTTATGCAAAAGGCGGAAAGATAGGACTGTTCGGAGGCGCGGGAGTAGGGAAAACAGTCGTTATCATGGAACTTATCCGCAACATAGCGACAGAACATTCAGGCTACTCGGTGTTTGCCGGAGTTGGCGAACGTTCGCGCGAAGGAGCAGATCTTTGGAAAGATATGACCGAGAGCGGAGTTATCGAAAAGACAGCGCTTGTTTTTGGTCAGATGAATGAGCCTCCCGGAGCGAGAATGAGAGTCGCGCTTGCCGGTCTTACCATGGCGGAACATTTTAGAGATCAGGAAAGACAGGACGTTCTTTTATTTGTCGATAACATTTTCCGCTTCATTCAGGCGGGTGCGGAAGTTTCCGCTCTTCTTGGGCGTATCCCTAGCGCGGTCGGTTATCAACCGACTCTCGCCAACGAGATGGGCAGTCTTCAGGAGAGGATTGCAAGCACATCAAAAGGATCGATAACCAGTATTCAGGCGGTTTATGTTCCGGCAGATGACCTTACTGATCCTGCGCCCGCGACAACCTTCGCCCACTTGGACGCAACCACTACGCTGTCGCGCAAAATTGTAGAGTTGGGAATTTATCCCTCTGTAGATCCGCTTGCTTCAAGTTCCCGTATTCTTGACGCGGCGGTAGTAGGCGAAGATCATTACAATACCGCGCGCAGAGCGCAACAGATTTTACAGCGTTACAAAGAGTTACAGGATATAATCGCAATCTTGGGCATGGACGAGCTTTCCGAGGAAGACAAGCTTACAGTCGCCAGGGCAAGAAAGATACAGCGTTTTTTCAGCCAGCCGTTTTTCGTCGGGGAAAAATTTACAGGTATTCCGGGTCGCTATGTGCCTGTCAAGGAGACAGTTCGCGGCTTCAAGATGATACTGGACGGCGAATGTGATTCAATCCCAGAACAGTCTTTTTACATGGCGGGCAATATTGATGATGTTTTGGAAAAGGCAAAATAATGTCTGCTTTATTTACTTTTGAGGTTCATACCCCCAAACGACTCTTTTATTTAGGCAAGGTTCAGGCAATTACCATTAGTCTTGATGACGGCGAAATTGGAATATACGCAAACCATGCTCCCTTCTCCGCGCATTCTGTTACTGGAATGCTTCGCATAAAAGAGGAAAATGGCAATTGGCGCGCCGCATTTGTTTGCGGCGGCATTTTAGAAGTGAATGAACATAAAAACGTGCTGATGGTTGAAAGTGCCCAATGGCCCGAAGAAATTGACGTTGAGCGTGTTCTTGAACTTAAAAAACAAGCGGAAGAAATATTAAAAGACACTCGTCTAAAATTTGAGATTGATAAAGCTAAAAAACAACTGCACCACGCTAAATGCAGACTGAAAGTTTTAGAAACTTTGAAAAAAGAATAACCGCAATTACACCGACATTAATTTATGCATTTCTTTGCCAAGCTCTACCGCTTCTTCCGGGGTTTTTGTCGATGTTTGAATAAACACGCCTTTGCGCCCGAAAAAGTCAATCAGCTTTTTTGAGTAAGCGGCTAAATCCGCGACGCTTGAAAGTCCGTCGTCAAGATGATCCCAGTAAAAATGGCGCAAACAAAGTGGGGCTTTCCCCGACACCGCGTCGCGGACTTTTTCCCAATTCTGCACTTGCGGGATAGTGAAATCAAGTCCGCGCAATCCCGGTATTTCCATCATGGCTTCCGCGACATTGGAAACGTCGCCGCAGGAATGTACTACAATGCCGCCAAATTCTTTTGCTATCATCGCATTGTACTTTAAACCGAATTCGCGGTACAGGTTGGGGGAGAGCAGGGCGGCGGTATCGTCGCTTACGCGGATACCCATTTCTTTTGGCACATACCAAAACTCGTGGCTCACACCGTAGAGGTTTGTTATCCGTTTAAACATTTCTTTAATGTAGCCGATAGTCGCTTCGGTGATTTTTTCCATAAGCGCGTGAACTTCGTCGGGGTAGACAAGAGTGGCTTCTATGAACGAGGTATATTCCCAAATAAGGGACGCTGTAACAAGCGGAGAGGGAACATTGACAACCCGCAACGGAATTTTTGATTTACTTTGCAACGCTTCAACGTGCTTCCAAGCCTGTTCAAAGTAGGGGTTGTTTACAGGGTCGGGAACTTTCAGTTTAAAAACATCATCGACATTTTCTTCGCGGATAATACATTCAACCCAAGGGTCGGCTTCATCGTTAACTTTACATTTACAGCCAAACGCGCCCGCTACGATATTGATTCCCTGATTTGGTTTAATGTTTGGGAAGCCGTAATCGTAAACCCCTTCCCGCTTTTTGGCGTGATCTTCCGCCCATTCAATTTCCGCATCAGGGTTGTTGTAATATTTTTTGGTTCCCATGTGCATGGGACCAACTTCGATGATATAAGGCACTTCTTTCAGGTCTTCCATACGCCAATTCGCTTCTATCAATTTTTTCTTAGTTTCGATATTGAGTATTTCTGCCATTGTTCTCTCCTGTTAGAAGTATAGCATAGATCTCTCATAAAGAACATAGAAAAGATAAGAAGGGAATTTTTGACCTATTAGTGATCTTTGCGTGAAATCTTTCGTTCACTGAAAACTATAAGAAATATCGAATATACCATTAAAACAATGCCTATGACAGTAATAGCTGGAAAAGCAATTCTGCGGCAAGCCATCTCACTTGATTTGCATCCGCCGATAAGCGCGTGAGGTAGACCGATGACCAATATACTTGCAAATAATATTCCTATTGTCAGTCCAATTTGTGTTTTTGAATCGGTAAAAACGATAAGGCAGATACCCAATGCGGCGATTAACATTCCCATGCCTAATTCGGCACGCGCTGTCCAGTGGCACAGAGGAAAAGCGCCGCTATGGGCAGTGCAGACCTTGAACAGAAATTGTGGACCAAGCGCGATAAGCAAGCCTAATGCGATTACAATTGATCCGGTAATTATGCTTTTTTTCATTTTTGCCCCATAAAAATATAACTCTGCCCTTTTTGGGGCAGAGTTGACAGGTAAATATGTTACTGACTAGCAGTCACACTTGGCATCACCACTTGAGCGTGTGGCACAGTTTTGGGTATTGCAGCTTTTCATACCACTACATTCACCGTCTTCCGAACAGCCGTCATCACAACTTGCCAAAACCAATCCGCCTGCCATCAGTAAACCAATCAAGGCTACTACTAAAATTTTGCTTTTCATAATAAGAAGCTCCTTTGCCTGCTCTGCAGGTGCGCAGTCTTTCCCGCTGTCAAATTTATTTGTTTACCCTTTATAGGGATTAAACACTATGTTTGTTATTTGCAAGTACAAGTATTCTCGTCCTCGCAACAGGAACCGTCCTCGGCACATTCGCTGTCCATTGAAGTTGTTGGTTTTGCAGATACATTGAGAACAATCGCTGTAGCTAATAACAGGGCGGCTATCCCGGCAATAAGCCATTTGTATTTTTTCATTGCGTTATCTCCTTTATCTGTTTACGGTAGACAGCGAAGAATCTCTGCAAATAGTTTTTCTCGCTGTTTATATTAGTGGTTATTGAATACCCAAAATTGCCCACTAAACAGACAAAAAATTCCAAATATTCCCACTTGTAAATAAAATAAATCCAAATATGGCATTATGACAATAGCAAAAATGCCGTTTTTGCTCTTTTTTTTAGTTAAAATTAAGGCATGGATTTCTGGATAAGGCTAAAAAACGAAATAAAATCAAAAAATACGACTCAGGAATGGATTTCTAGTAAAATCGGCGTCCCTTTAAGCACATTCAGAAAATGGATGACTCGGAAAACTTACCCAAACATCAAGGAAGGAGTTGAAATAGCGAAACTGCTTGAGACTTCGGCGGAATATCTTGTTACGGGAATTGAGCCGGAGGGCTTAAACGATACTGAGAGAAAACTATTGGCTTCGTACAGGAAACTAAGTTCAGGGGATCAGGAAAATGTCCTGCTTGCGGTAAACGCATGGGCGGGGAAAAAAGTTGACATTGAAGTAAAAAATTAGTATTTTAAAAACACGATTAACCGATTATGTGGGAATTCTTTCTGAAGAAAAACTTATCGAATTATGGCAGGCGTTATCAATAGCGATAGGAATTGATTAAAAAAACACCTTGATTCTTTGGTAGAAATTTACGTTATTTACTATTAAGATGAAAGGAGTAAATAAAAAGAAGGTTATATTAATTGCTCTCGCTTTTTTATGCGCTGTGATTGTCGTTACTTTTTCTTGTGCGCGGGAAAAAGTTATAATAAATTATAATAATAATACAAATACAGAAACACCTCCCGCGTATCCTGACGCTTTTTTTGCCGTTATAAGCGACTCTCACATTTACGATACGTCTCTTGGCTCAAGTGGCGCGGCGTTTGAAAAAACAATGAATTCCGACCGCAAATTGTTGTTGGATAGTCAGGATTTACTGGATTATGCAATAAATGAAATTATCGAGTCAAAAGTTAATTTTGTTTTAGTCTGCGGAGATTTAACCAAGGACGGCGAGTTGATCAATCACAATGTTGTAGCTAGAAAATTGAAAAAACTGACTTCCGCCGGTATAGCGGTTTATGTTGTTCCGGGAAATCATGATATAAATAACCCCGACGCCGTAATGTATAGGGGAAGCACTACAGAGCCTGTCGCGTCAATTACCGCTAATGATTTTGCGCGTATCTACGGAGATTTTGGGTTTAATTCCGCAATTACGCGCGATGATGATTCTTTAAGTTATGTTGTAGAACCTGTTGAAGGTTTATGGCTTCTTGCGATAGACGCATGCCGTTACCGCGAAAATGTACAGGGAAAACATGAAATTGTCTCGGGGAAAATAAGCCAAAAAACAGCGGACTGGACAGCCTCTGTGTTGCGTGAAGCGGCAAACAATAACAAAGCTGTTATGGCTATGATGCACCACGGCGTGGTTGAACACTGGAAGGGACAGAAAAAACTCCACCCTGATTATTTAATACAGGAATTCGCCGCCTTTGGAAATTTTCTTGCTTCATGGAATGTAAGAGCTGTTTTTACGGGTCATTATCACGCGCAGGATATTGCGCGCGGCGATTTTAACGGAAAAGTTATTTATGATATTGAAACCGGCTCTCTTGTAACCGCTCCGTGTCCGATGCGTTATGTCGAGATAAAAGATAATAGTTTTAATATCCGCACCGAAACAATCGTAGATAAACTTTATCCGTGGACTGACTTCGCACATAACGCCACAAATTTTGTAAAGAAAACTGTCATGCTGGAAGCGGCGCACGTTCTTAGAAAATTCAAAGTATCCGAAAGCGATATTGCTATTATAACCGACGCAGTGGGGGACGCTTTTATTGCGCATTATAGCGGAGATGAAAATCTATCTTTGAAAAAAACAGTAAACACATACAAGTTGGGTTTTTGGGGGCGTTTTGTTTTTGGACGTCAGCAATATGTAATTGACGGACTTTGGACGGATCTAAAACCTGCTGATAATAATGTAAAAATACAATTTTAACATTCCATAAATAAAACGCCGTTGTATGATGTACAACGGCGTGGAATATAATGCTTAAGGCAATGTATTTTATTGATACCAGAATTCTAATTCAAAAGTAGCGCCGGCGTATACTGTCATTGCAAATGTAATCGCAGATTTACCGGCAATATCATCAGGCAATGTGAATACCAACTCTTCACCTTCGGTAAAAGGACCATCTATCAATTTGTCCGAAGTCTTTTTTCCGGATGCCGGGTCGGGGTTTAAAAATCCTTTTGCGTTGCTCGGACTACCAAACGTGATACCAAACATTTTCCCATGATCCCAACGGAACTTGCCTTCAAAAGAACGGACTTTGACAATTAAGGTTTTCTGTCCGTTATAAGGAATATCTCTGAAAAATACCGCGTCCAAATCTATCCGATTGCCGCTTACTTTTATTATATTAGGTGCGGTTATGGTGCACTTAATACCTTTTTGAAAATAGCCTTTTACTTCACTCGGTAATTTAACCGGAGTTCTTTCTTGTGCAAAAAGAGCCGATCCAATTACAGCCGTCAAAAGAAACACTACCAGAAATAATTTCTTCATAATAAAACCCTCCAAATTATAGATTTATATTAGTATATCACTTGCTTTCTAAACTGTCAAATGGTCAGTGGTAGCCGCATATTACATCGGTATAGCTTGTATCTTTTATTTTTTAAAGGTACTCTAATGCCTAACCACTAAAAACACTGAAAAATAAATACATTTGTTTATACAGGGAGTAATATATGAATATTCTGGTAATAGACGGCATGGGCGGCGGCATTGGCAAGTCCATAATTGAGCATATTAAAAGCGAATTTGCCGCCGCTGTAATTACGGCGGTAGGGACAAATTCAATCGCAACATCGGCTATGCTTAAAGCTGGCGCGGATTACGGTGCGACGGGCGAAAACGCCGTGGTTTTTAACTGTACAAAAGCTGACATTATTATCGGCGTAACAGGAATTATTTTCGCTAACGCAATGCATGGCGAAATAAGCCCAAAAATGGCGGAGGCGATTTCCTCAAGCCCCGCGCATAAAATATTGCTACCACTAGACAAATGCAATGTAACAATCGTGGGTGTTGACAACAAGCCAATTCAGGCATATATAAATGAAATTACCATAATATTAAAAGCAAGCGGCAAGGACAAATAAAGTGGAAGAAGCGGCTGGCATTTTTCAGAAACATGAAAAATTAAAAAACTATTTGCGCGAACTTGGAAGTGTAGCAATAGCGTTTTCAGGCGGCGTTGATTCAACCTTTTTGCTAAAAATCGCGCATGATGTTTTGGGGGATAAAGCTATCGCCGTTACCGCTCGTTCTTGTTCTTTTCCCGAGCGCGAATTAAAAGAGGCAGTCTCCTTCTGCGAGAGTGAAAATATCCGTCATATAATCTGTGATTCAGAAGAACTTGATATTGAAGGTTTTGCGCAAAATCCGGTAAATCGCTGTTATTTGTGCAAAAACGAATTGTTTACAAAAATTTGGGCGGTTGCCCGTGAGAATGGCATAGAGAATGTTGCCGAAGGTTCTAATCTTGATGACAACGGCGATTATCGTCCGGGGCTGACGGCGGTCGCGGAACAAGGCGTAAAAAGCCCCTTACGTTACGCGCAACTTACAAAAGATGAAATACGCTTTCTTTCAAAAAACATGAATCTGCCGACATGGAATAAACAATCCTTTGCCTGTCTTTCCTCGCGCTTTCCTTACGGCGAATCTATTACGCCTGAAAAATTGGGAATGATAGACAAGGCGGAGCAACTTTTGCTGGATATGGGATTAAGGCAGGTAAGGGTGCGTCATCACGGCAACCTTGCGCGTATCGAAACCGACGAGGACGGTTTTTTGATATTAACAGACCGAAAAAACAGGGAAAAAGTTCACAAGCAATTAAAACTGTACGGCTTTACCTATATAGCGGTAGATTTGTTGGGGTATCGGACAGGAAGCATGAATGAAACGCTTGCCAATCTTTCCTGACTTATGATATAATACCGTATAATCCATACCATGAAGGTATGACCCGTGTCCATAAATTTTCCATAAAAATAGAACGATGCCATGAAGGTGTCTGCGCTTCAAGAAGCGGCGCAAGCTAGGCTTGTGTAACAAGCTTTAAGTTTTATTTTTTAGGAGGAATTATTATGCACATGGCAGATTCTTTACTGTCTCCCGTTGTGGGAACGGCAATGTGCGCTGTAAGCGCCGCAGCTATCGGTTATTCGGTTTCAAAAATTAAAAAAGACGATTTATGCGAGAAAAAAATCCCCATTATTGGCGTAATGGGCGCGTTTGTTTTCGCCGCTCAGATGATTAACTTTACCATTCCCGCTACGGGATCAAGCGGTCATATCGGAGGGGGAATTTTGCTTGCCGCCATGATTGGCAGTTTTCCAGCACTACTATCCCTTGCGGCGGTATTAATTATTCAATGTCTGTTTTTTGCAGACGGAGGGTTGCTTGCCCTCGGTTGTAACATTTTTAATATGGGCGTTATTCCCTGCCTGATTGTGTATCCCCTGCTTTTTAAACCTTTGTTGAAAAAAGGAATGACAACCGCCGGAATAACAGCCGCCTCTCTCGTTGCGGTTGTTGTGGCATTGCAACTTGGCGCGTTCAGCGTAGTACTTGAAACATTATTTTCCGGTATTACAGAATTGCCGTTTTCAAGTTTCGTACTTTTAATGTTACCCATTCATCTTGCGATTGGCATTGTCGAAGGCATAGTAACTGCGGCGGTTCTTTACTTTGTTTACAAAATGCGCCCTGAAATTATGGAGAGCACATACAACAGAACGGCAATCCAAAGCGGTATACCGATAAGAAAAGTGTTTGTAACGCTTGCGATTATTACAGTGCTTGTAGGCGGCGTTCTGGCAATATTTGCGTCATCACACCCTGACGGACTTGAATGGTCAATAAAAAATATAACCGGTTCAACAGAGATTGAAAAAGATAACGCCTTTTTAAATGGTGCGGCTTCTATACAGGAAAAAATCGCTTTTCTGCCCGATTACAATTTCTCCGATGCAGGGGAGGAAGGTTCTGCGGCAGGAACAACCCTTTCGGGAATTTTAGGCGGTATTTTTACATTCTTGCTTGCAGGAATTTCTGCGTTTGTGATCTCTGCCGTCAAAAAAAGACGAAAAGATAAAGCGATTGTTTCCGCATAATAGATATAGAGTTGCCGTCTGATGAAAAATGCGTTTTCACAGTTATATGCTCTTGAGCAGTTGTCAGGCGGTAATTCATGCGTCCACAGACTTCACCCATTGGTGAAATTGTTGACAACATTTGTCTTTATCGTAACTATTGTTTCGTTTAACAGGTACGCTCTGGGACGTTTGATACCGTACATTTTTTTCCCCGCGCTCCTCATGGCTCTTTCAGAAACGCCGTATTCAATGCTTTTTAAGCGTTTTCTTATCGCATTGCCGTTCTGCCTCTTTGCTGGAATAAGCAACATAATTTTTGACAGAAACACGGCGTTTGTATTAGGCAGTCTAATCGTAAGCCGTGGCGTAATTTCGTTTCTTTCCATATTGTTCAAAACTTATTTGTGCGTTATGGCGGTCTTAATACTCGTATCGGTAACTCGCTTTTCTGAATTAACTAATGAATTGCGGCGCTTGCGTCTGCCGGGAATATTTATCATCATGTTTGAACTTACCTACCGTTATATCGGCGTATTGTTAAACGAAGCGTACTCCATGAGTATCGCGTACTCTTTAAGAAACCCCAACAGAAAAGGAATTGAAATGAAGAACATGGGCAGTTTTGCGGGACAGCTATTGATTCGCAGTTTTGACCGCGCCGAACGTGTATACAACGCCATGAAATGCAAGGGATATACGCAAGGGTATGCTTCAGGGGCTACGCTTCAAAATTTACGGCAATGTAATAAGGCATTAACATTAAGCGACATAGTTTTCATTGCGGTAGTTTCTGTTTCTTGCATAACATTCCGTATTGTTGATATAAATGCTATGTTGACTGGTTTTTTTGGAAGGCTTGTGCAATGTTGAAACTTCAAAATGTAACGGTTATTTACCCTGACAAGACAAAAGCGATAGACGACATAACCCTGACCGTCAGCGAAGGCGAAAATGTCGCGTTAATAGGCGAAAACGGCGCGGGCAAAACGACGCTTATGCTTGCTATTGTCGGGATACTTGAATTGTCAGCCGGTACGATAGAAGTAGACGGAATACAACTCGGTAAAAAAACAGTTAATGAAATCCGAAAACGAATCGGCTTGGTTTTTCAAAATCCCGATGACCAGTTGTTTATGCCGCTTGTCTATGACGACATTGCCTTTGGTTGCCGTAATTTTGGAATGTCGGAAGATGAAATCAAAACACGAGTAGAGCAAACTCTTAAACAATTAAACATAAATCATCTGTCCAATCATTCAACGCTACGGCTGTCCGGCGGTGAAAAACGACTGGCGGCAATAGCGTCGGTTTTGGCAATGTGTCCTTCTATATTGATGTTTGACGAGCCGACCGCTTTTCTTGACCCAAAGGCTAAACGCGCTCTTGTTGAAATCTTTAAAAAATTAAACCATACAAAAATAATAGCGACACACGACATAACATTTGCCGCAAAAGTATGCAGTCGCGTAATTATATTGAAGAACGGACAAATTGTCGCAGATGGAAAAACGGACTTGCTGTACGACAAGGAATTGATGACTGGTTGCGAGTTAGAGGCGATTTAATGGAGGAATGGTAGTTTATGAACAAACAGGAAACTTTATGTTTATTAAAAAATATTCAAGAAGGCGCGGTTACTCCCGAAGAAGCGTTATCAAAATTTTGCACCGAACCATTTGAGGATTTGGGTTACGCGAAACTTGACCACCACCGCGAATTACGAAAAGGCGCAGGCGAAGTAATATATGGCGAAGGTAAAACGCCGGAACAAATAATCGGCATTATAACCGCCATGAAGGATAAAGGGCAGAGGTTGATAATGATAACTCGATTATCGGCGCAAGCGGCGGAAACGGTCAATAAAAAAATTCCATTGCAGTATCATCAAACGCCGA
>NZ_BDHD01000046.1:0-13025 GCF_054786075.1 Treponema sp. R6D11
GGGTAATGCTGAGATAACGCGAAACTGAACGAATCCAACGTCGCTCTGAATTCTTCGTAATCCATCGTATCGTACTGCATGGTATTAAGAAGTACGATCTTGCCGTTTTCAAGCGCATAAGCGCCTTGAAGTACGTCGGTGGCGTTAAGTTCCAGCAGTTTTGTGTAAAGCTCCAAAAGCTTGCTCTTTGGAGAATCCATTACTTCCGCCCTGAAAATTACAAACGGGTCGGCGTGCATAATAGCCACGCCGTGTAAAGAGTGTTCTTCATCGTCCAGCAACCACATGTTTTCTTTGATCTTTTGATACGTTAACATCAAATTAACTAAGTATTGTTCTATTTTACTGTCTGCTTTGTTTTCTGCCATGCGTACCTCTCACTGTTTTCGGAAAATATTATCCTAGTAAAACCTGTCCGGTTTCGTCGATTGCAAGAATGCTCTTGCATTCCGAACAGCGGAAGCGGCCCGCTTTTATGGCTTTTAATTTTTTATAACAAATTGGACAGGATACGACCTTTGGAAAGATCGTCGGCTTGTCTTTTATCGGGGCGGAATGGAAAAAACTGATTGATTCTTCCAGGCTGTCCCTGATGTTGAAGAACTGGGAAAAGCCCAAAAGCTGGAATACCTCGTACACCTTGGGCTGAATGTCCATCATGACAAGGTCGCCGCCCTGCGGCTTTACCGCTTTTAAGAAAGTCGTGAACGATCCTATGCCAGTTGATGAAACGTAATTAAGACTGCCGCATTGAAAAATGAGTCTGACAAAACCCGCTTCAATCGCCTTTTGAATGCGCTTTTGAAAAAAGTTTGAGTTGTATGTGTCGATGTATCCGGTAAGCACAAGCATAAGGCACCTTGGCGCCTCTTCTATCTTTGTAAGCTTTATTTTTAGACTGTCGTCTTTTTCATCGTCGAAACCGGGAACAATATCATTGTTGGCCATCGTCTATCCTTTTAATTCCCCCACAATTCGCAGTTAATCTAATTATACTATTATTTTACAATTTTTACTAATTTTTTGTCAAATGCCTATTCAATAATATGTTATAATTTTGAATGTTTTTAAAAGATGTTAAAATAGTGCTTTGTAGGGCTTCCGGTTCCGCCAATGTTGGGGCAATTTGCCGTGTTTTAAAGAATATGGGGCTCTTTGAACTGCGTTTGGCCGCTTCTTTACCCCTGAATAGTGAGAAAATCGTCTCTATGGCGGTAAATTCAAGCGATATTTGGGAAAAAACCCGTTATTTTGACACTTTAAGCGATGCTGTCGCAGATTGTTCCATTGTTGTGGGCACCACAAGGCGACGCGGACACCACAGAAAGAGTATTTCCATGACCCCAAGGGCGCTTTCAACTTGGCTTGCGGAACGTCCCGGGCAGGCCGCTATTGTCTTTGGAAACGAGCGAACGGGGCTTGAAGCCGCCGAATTGGACGTTTGCAATTTCGCCTCCCATATACCCGTTTCGGACGGACAGCCTTCCCTGAACCTTTCCCACGCCGTGCAGATTTACGCCTACGAGCTGTTTTTGGCGTTGGCGGCGCAAAACCCCGTCAAAGGAGACTGGCAGCCCATGAACCAGACCGAGGTTTTCGCTCTTGTAAAAACAATCACAGACGCGCTCGCGGATTTGAACTTTTACTACAAACCCGGTAGGGAAGCGCAGGAACTTTTTTTGCGCGACGTGATCGCCCGCGCGGGGCTTATGGAGCGAGAGGGTGAGTATTTTAAGGATATTTTTATAAAAGCGGCGCGTCTTGGAAGCATGGTAAAATAATTATTCGCAAAAGACCTCACGCAGAGGCGCGGAGACGCGGAGGCGCAGAGGGCGTTGTTCGTTGGATTATCTTATTACTTTCATGATCCTTGTTTTGAAGATAATATTTCTTAAAAAACGATGAGTTATCGAACAACGCCCTCCGCGCCTCTGCGCCTCTGCGTGAGGTCTTTTTGGGATTATTTTTTTTGTAAATATGCTATAATTAGCGGTAGGAGAATAAGATGAGTGAAATATTAACTGTAGAGAAAAAGAAAAAATTGATAGAAGCCAACTGGCGCATGGAAGAATTAAACGAAGTGCCATTTTCGATAGAAGTGGGGCCCATGCACATGGGGACTAAAACTTTTTATAATAACCCCGACGCGGAAATCAAGTGGTCGGAAGATCACGCGAAAAAGAGGGAAGGGGTTTACGACTACGGTTTTTCCAATATAAAGCCCAACCAGGGAATCAATATCGTCGCGGGCGCGTTCGGCTGCGAGTGCAAGGTTAACGACGAGGCCGACCCCTGGGTCACGTGCCTTATCCGCGAAGAAAACGTCGATGACGTATTTAAGCTGAAAGTTCCCGATCCCGTAAACAACCCGTACTTTGAACAGGCGTGGAAACATGTCGAGGCGCTTCAGGCGAAATCGAAACTCCCGTTGAGGGTAATAAACGTTCCGTCCCCGCTTGTTACCGCTTCCCTTATCTGGGAATACACTTCTTTTATAGAAGCCACTTTAGTTTTCCCCGACGAAGTTCACGCGCTCTTGGAAAAAATCACGGAAGCGACCATCGGCTACATAAAAGAAATGTTTAAGCGGATAACGAACCTTTACGGGGTGAGCCATGAATTCTGGTGTGTGCCGAAAGAGATGGGTATTCGCGTAAGCGACGATACGGCGGCGCTCTTGTCGCCCGACCTGTACAGGGAGTTCGGCGTTAAGTACAACGCCATGATAGCGAAAGAATTCGGCGGCATTGTCGTACATTCATGCGGGGACGTTTCAAATGTCGCCGCGCCCATGACGGAGATCCCCGGCTTAAAAGGGCTTGATTTTACCATACCGCAGGTGCAAGACTGGGAAAAAGTCCGCGACGCCGTTGCGGGAAAAACGGTTCTCTGTCTGCGCCATTTTTACTGGGACCACATCGGCGACGGGGTGTCCGGCGTGGCGGGGTTGACGGATTACACTAAAAAGTTAATCGACTTTTTCGGGCGCAAGGGGGTGTTTATTCAAACATCGACACCTACCGCGCAAGAGGCGGTTGAGTTGGGGGGAGAATTTGCACAAAGTGTTAAGCAGGGGGTAGGGAGGCAAGCTTTTCCATTAGAAGATTTCACACAAAGGACACAAAAGAAGAGAAGAACACAAAGAGGAGTCTTGTCTGTTATCTTTTATTTTATTTGTTGAAAGCAAGTTCAAGAATAATCATTATTATTTTTCTTGCTGTAAATTAACTGACAGTCGGGACAAAGCCCAAGAAAGAGCTTACCATGAAATAGTTCCTTCCCACAGTCTTTACAGAATATTTTTTTATAAATTTGATGATCTTTAGTTCCTGGACGATTAATATCCGCTCCATCGAAAAGAAAACCATAAGAATCACCGTGTATTTCCGTTTCCCAACCACAATTAGAACATTTTAATATTGTAATTTCTGTATACCCTGTCAATTTTCCTGAAGGATCATCCCAACCATAATATTTTTTATTCTCCCTATAATAAGTTGATTTTGAAGGTATATTTTTGCACTCAGGACACACTTGTTCCAGCCTCTTTTTTTTCTCTTCTAATTTTTTTATTTCAGCCAAACGTTCTTTTACATTACATTTACAATTAGGGCATTCACTTGCGCCATCCCAGACTGATTTCTTACAATTTGGACAATTTATTAAAGCCATAATTTTCCTCCTAATAGCGGTTTTTTTGCCTATGTTGAGAAAATAGCACGATTTGAAAAAAAGTGCAAATGGTGGTATAGAGATTTAAGGTAACGCAGGGGACAAGCACTGGTAGGTGACACCCGAATTCCCTAATGTACCTTGCCTCGCAGGGTACACTAGCTATAGCGTGATTTTTTAATTTATTGTGCGTTTAAGATGTATGCCCAATTAATACTTGCTAGGAAGGTCAGGGCAGGCAGCGTGCCGGAAAAACATTTTCGGGATTCTCCGACGGAGGAGACTTTGGGATAAACAAGGAAAATTTAGAGAATAAAAGTTCGGCGGCTAACTACGATAAAAGCTTTCTAACTACTATAATTTAACCGCCGAAAGGCTCCATAGTCGGGCTCCCCCGAAGTTTTTTCGGTGCGCTGCCTGCCCTGACCTTCCTAAGAATAATCTTTAGGCATCCATCTTGCTCTCCCTTTGAAATGGTAACGTAGCGTAACCGACACCAGTTTTGCCTGGTTTACCCTAACCGCCGACCACCGCTATATATGGGGTAGGTCGGCTTTTTTTTTTTTTAAAAAAATCTTTCCGCTAAAGTCATGCAAAAACGCATATCCGCACATATATATAGGTGTTGTGTATGCAACATTTAAAATTCTTTTCAGGGGGAAAAAAATGAAAAAACAAATTGAAGCGATTGATTTTTCAGGCATAAAAAGAGCCATTGTCTCGGTCAAGGGGCAGAATGTTTTGATTGACAGCGATGTGGCGAATATCTACGGCGTGTTAACAAAAGAGGTAAATCAAGCCGTAAAAAACAATCCCGATAAATTTCCAGCGGGTTATATTGTTGAAGCCGACAGAGACGAACTGGTCAAAAATTTTGACCGGTTCAATAACTTGAAACACTCTACGGCACAACCAAAGGCTTTTACGGAAAAAGGTCTGTATATGCTTGCCACAATATTGAAAAGCCCGCAGGCGACGGCGGCGACAATTGCCATAATTGAGACTTTTGCCAAACTGCGAGAATTATCGAATATAATCGCAAAATTGGGTAACGCAACAGTAACCGAATCTTTCTTTTTTCGTGTTCATTCGTGTGGTTCGTGGTAAATTCTTCCTCTTTCCTCTTTCTTAATAATATTTGACATTTCCCCCGCATTTTGGTAATTTTAACATATAAAAATATAACCACAATCCAATAAGGAGGCCGTTATGGCACAACATCAATTTCAGACAGAAGTCAGCCGTCTTCTGCACCTTATTATCCACTCCCTTTATTCCAACCGGGAGATTTTTCTGAGGGAGCTTGTCTCCAACGCTTCGGACGCTTTGGACAAGCTTAAATATTTGACCGTGGCGGACGAGGCGTACAAGTCCGTCAGCTTCGATCCGCGCATCGATATTTCATTTGATAAGGACGCGAAAACTTTGACGATTTCGGATAACGGAATCGGCATGAACGAGGTGGATTTAATCGAGTCGCTTGGAACCATCGCGCGCTCGGGGACAAGGGCGTTTTTGGAAAAACTTACCGAAGACGCTAAAAAAGATTCCAACTTAATCGGACAGTTCGGGGTGGGGTTCTATTCCGCCTTTATGGTAGCGGATAAAATCGAGGTGATTAGCCGCAAGGCGAACGAAGACGCCGCTTGGAAATGGACAAGCGACGGCAAAGAGGGCTTTGAAATCGAGGGCGCGTCGAGGGACGCTCAGGGGACTACGGTTCTTCTTCACTTGACCGAAGAGGGAACGGAATACGCCAACCGCTGGACAATCGAGGACATTATCAAGCGCTACTCCAACCACGTCGCGTTTCCGATCTTCCTTACCTACGACGAGAAAGAATATGGCGATGACGGAAAAGAAAAGAGCAGTAAGACCAAAACCGACAGGATAAATTCGGGAACGGCGCTTTGGCGGCGCGCGAAGAACGAGCTAAAGCCGGAAGATTACATTGAATTTTACAAACAGCTAGGGCACGACACCGACGAGCCTTTGCACTACATTCATACGAAAGCCGAAGGGACTCTTGAGTACTCGACTTTATTTTATATTCCTAAAAAAGCGCCTTTTGATTTGTACAATGTCGATTACAAGCCCGGTGTAAAACTCTATGTGAAGCGGGTCTTTATCACTGACGACGACAAGGAGCTTATGCCCACATATCTGCGTTTTGTGAAAGGCGTAATTGACTCAGAAGATTTGCCCTTGAACGTAAGCCGCGAAATTTTGCAGCAGAACAAGGTTTTGCTCAATATAAAAAGCGCTTCCGTAAAAAAACTTCTTTCCGAATTCAAGCAGATGGCGGATAACGCGGTTTCAGGTTCCGATGAGGCGAAAGCAAATTGGGAAACGTTTGTATCCCAGTTCAACCGCCCGTTAAAGGAAGGGCTTTATCAGGATTTTGCCAACCGCGACGCTATACAGGAGATTGTCCGTTTTAAGAGCAGTACGGTTGACGGCTGGACATCTTTCGCCGATTACGTCTCCCGCATGAAGAGCGACCAAAAGTACATCTACTACATAACGGGCGGCGACGAGAAAACACTGCGTTCTTCGCCGTTGTTGGAAGCCTACCGCGCGAAAGAGATTGAAGTCCTTATCATGGGCGACGACATAGACGACATCGTGATACCGAGCCTGCACAGCTACCGCAAGGAAACGCCCGGCGAGGACGGGAAGACGGAGAGCAAGACATGGGAGCTTAAGGCGGTAAACCGCGCGGGCGCCGATGAGGAATTGGGCGAAAAGAAAGACAAGGCCGCGGAAAAAGAGGCGAAGCCCGTAATCGAAAAAATTAAGAAGGCGCTCGGCGACCGCGTGAAAGACGTTAAACTTTCCCGCCGCCTGCACGATTCGCCGTCCTGCATCGTCGCCGACGAGAACGACCCGTCGATTCAAATGGCGCAGATGTTAAAGGCGATGGGGCAGACCGCCATGACCGACATCAAGCCGATTCTGGAAGTAAATGGCGATCATCCCATTGTCGCCAGTCTTAAAAATATTGATGAAGAAGAACGTATCGCTGACGTAGCGGGCGTTCTGCTCGATCAGGCGCTTCTTGTGGAAGGGATTAAATTGAACGACCCCGCCGATTTTGTAAAGAGGCTGAACCGCCTGCTGGCTAAACCATGACGAAACTTTCGGAATTCAGCGTCCGCACCGGCGGCACTACGGACTGGATCAACATTACGGGCGAGGTGCAGAAAGCTGTCGCCGCTTCCGGCGTGCGCGAGGGAATTTGCGTCGTCTTCGTTCCTCACACCACCGCGGCGGTAACGATAAACGAAAACGCCGACCCCGACGTGCCGCACGACGTAAACCTTTCGCTTAACATCATTTCCCCCGACCGCAGAGAATTCCAGCACAGCGAGGGCAACTCCGCCGCCCACACCAAATCGAGCCTAGTGGGGCCTTCGCTAACCGTGATTGTAACAAACGGCAGACTGCTCCTAGGCACATGGCAGGGAATCTGGTTCAACGAATACGACGGGCCACGCACAAGGAAGGTTCAGGTTAGGGTTATTGGGGACTAGTACGATAACAATTAAATATTTACAAAAAGACCTCTCGCAGAGGCGCGGAGGCGCTGAGCTTTCGTTCGTTAGATTTTCGTAAAATAAGATATATTATTCTTAAAACAATGATTATGAAAGAAATACGATAATATTACAAACAACAACTCCGCGCCTTTGCGCCTCTGCGTGAGGTCTTTTGGGATACAAATAATATTTGAAACTTTCCTAGAACGAGTACGTCACGCTAAACCTAACGTAATTATTTCGCCAGTACTGACCGAGTTCCCCGGTTTCCTTCCCCGCGAAAATACCCGCTGATAATTTCAATGTTATGTCGTCTTCCGTCCATTTAAGCGCGGGGATAATGTGGTAGTCGGAATCTTCGATGTTCCAGATGACGGTCGCGCTGGGTTCAAGTTTGTCCATTAAGAACTTTTTGGATAAACGCGCGGTCAGGCGGGTGTTAATCGCGTTAGTGTCCGCTTCCGCGTCAAGAATGGGGTTGTCTCCGATCTTGTCGTTTAAGAGGCGCACGGTTTCATTGCACTGTACGTTGACGTTTACGCCCCAGATAATATCCCTGTCGAAACCCAGTGACCAGCCGATGAACGGGTTTTGAACTGAGCCGTCGTCTCCTGAACGATCTTCCGTAATATGAACGGCCACTTCCGCGCGCAAGTTAAAGCCGAAAAGAACTTGCGCATAATCAACGCCAATTTGATGATAGCGGTTATATTTTATTACGGGCGATATCAAGCTTAGATTAGCGGGATAATTGGGATTCAATGTTAACGGGGGAGAAGCGCCTAAAATACCGCTTGCCAAATCATCAAGAAAAGCGTCAACTCCTGCTACGGTAAATGTCGGGCGGAAAAGATGGCCGTAAAAATACTGGCCGCCAATATCTACGGAACCTACTGTGGTGGTGTAACGAAGGCCGGCCTGATAATTATCAAGCGTTCCCGTTGACGGATAGGAATAAGGGATTTCGTTCACGGACGAACGAAGATTTTCCCGAACGCCCATAAATACCGGTATAAGGGCGGGGTTGGCAATCGCTATAGGCATAAATTTTTCCGTGGCTTTTGAAGAAATTTCTTCTTCAACTGTTGAACGCATATTTTTAGTTTGATAAGGCTGCCATCGTCCGTCTTCGGCGAAACGGTGCCCCGCGAAATTCGGGATAAACACCCCTTCAAGTTTTGAAAACGCTCCCGCGTTCCACGTTACGTGAAGCATAAGCCTTGCGATTTTAATCGCTTTTGTGTCGGTAATGTTCCTAATGTCGGAATAGTCAGTCGGGTTTGTTATGTCCAACGGGCCGGGGCTGTCCGCTTTTCCCCACGCAAGTTTGCGATACCCCGTTTCGATATTTACAGAGCCGATGTAGGCTTTTATGTACGCTTCGTCCACGATAAGCGGGGTGTAATTTGATTCATATAATTTTGGATCTTTGTACCGAAGTTCGTTTATCGAGTCGGCGTTAATGTTAAACGCTAAATAGGCTTCGCTGTTGGAAGCCTCCGGCCAGATATATAACGAGCCTGAAATCATGTCACGCAAATGTATTTCCTGGGTTCCCTCGTTTTTCTTAAAGTCGCGTACATAGGGGGACAATTCTACCGTAATGCTGCCGCCAGCTTCTTCCCTTTTAGACGAAGAAGGTTTTGATTTTGCAGACGGAGCGGACCCGTCGGTTGAATCTGGCTCAGAACCGAACCCGAATTCCTGCGCCCAAGCGCCGCTACAGGCAAGGATTAAAAGTAAAACAAATAACTTTTTCATTGGCTTCTTCCTGTTTCCAAAAATTCTACCGTAAATACCTTTTCAGGAATCGGATCGTCGTATTTGGTAATTTCATTTGTAATGGTGGTATACGTTCCGGCGGCGTGGGTCGTCATTTTTGTGGATGTAACGGTAAGGCGTCCCTGTATATTTTTAATGCCGGACATTTCGGCGGTTTTTACCAGAGTGTTCTTTTTATCGTAAAGCTCGATTTTTACGGTGATAAGGTTATCCTTTGTTATCCACTGAACCATCTTTGAATACTGGTAAGAACTGTCCTTTGGTACCGCTTGAATTACATAGCATGCGGTTCCGTTATAATCCTCTTCCCGTAATATGGTATGGGTGTCGCTTGCCGCGTTTCTGCTTGTCGAAGATATGTCGTCGTAGGAAAAATCCGTCCCCATAAAACTGCCGGAACCTTCAGAAGCGGCTACTCGGCGCACCTTCCCAAGGCTTGGCAGGTAAACCCACCTGTCGCCCGCGCCGCCGGAATTTTCCATTGTAAGGAAGCGCGTCCCCGCGACGCTTGCAGGCTGTTGGAACACGATCATGGCGCGGGAGCCTTTCGGCCCGTCTTTTGAATACTGGTCAACGAGCCTTTCCGAAGACGTGCCGTTTTTAGCGGTAATCGTCATTTTGGAATGCGTGGAAAGCGTCGTAGATTTTATCCTGTTTCTTGAGGCGCGGACAATTTCTTCCGCCGTCTGCGGCGTATTTTGCGCGAAAAGGGCGATAGCCGAAACCGCCGCCAGTGTAAAAAATAGAATTTTCTTTTTCATAACATCTCCATATACAATATAACAAGAAATACGGGAAATATCCTAATCTGTAACAAATTTCGGTTTAATTATCGCAAGCAGTGCGGGAAGGAGCGTCAGGCTTACAAGGGCGCTTGACGCCATCGTAAAGGCGATAAGCAGGCCGAGGTCGGCGAGCATTACAAAGCGTGAAAGCAGAAGCACGGCGAAGCCCGCGCCCACCGACAATGCGTTAATTACGATCGCCTTTCCCGAACTGAAAAACACTCGCCGCAAGAAATCGCCCGTACCGCCTGTCGCCTTGTACTCTCGCTTGTACGCTTCCAGACAGTGAATCGTGTAGTCAATCCCGATGCCCACGGAAACGGCGGCGACCATCGAAGTGCCTAGGTTCAGCTTGATCTTTAAAAAGCCCATAACAGCAAAATTGAGCAGAATCGTAATCGCGAGCGGTGTAATGCCGATACAGCCGGCGACAAGCGATTTGTTGGAAAGGGCGATAATGATGAAGACGCAGGCCAGCGAAAACACCATCGAGATTACCTGCGACTGCACGACAAGGTTGTTAATGGAGATTTCCACTTTTGTTGTGCCGCCGATGGTAACGTCAACGTCGGGGGGAAAGTTCGCCGCGACGTATTTTTCTATCTCGCGGAAAATCGCGCGGCTGTCGTCCACGCCCATCGTGCGAAGTTGAACCGTCGCCTTTACCGCGTCAGGCTCCAGCGGATCGTTCGCGTACTCGCTGATGTTTCCGGACAGGAGAACGAGGTAATTCGCTATCAGCCACTGTAATTCCTCCGGCGTTTCCTTGCCATAGCGTTTTGGATCGGTCGGTATCTCGTAATAGGAAGCGCCCTCGTAATTTGTCCGCCGCTTCAATTCCCAAACAAGCTCGTTTGCGTTCATGCCGCGGAAACGGCTTCCCGCGCGTTCAAACAGTTCGACCATCTCGCTTTGCGTGTAAACTTTTTCGCCGCCCTTGTCCTTCGCGGGAACGCTACTTTGTTTCGTAGCGGGCGTCGCCACGGGCGTCGCCACAGGCGTAGGAGAATCGTCAAAGCCGAAACCGAATCCGCCGAAGCCGAAATCGCCCAATCCAGAACTGCCCGAAACATTTGCCGCCGTTGGGCGCAAACCGTCGGGGCTTTCCTCGGCGTTAAAGACCTGATTGATCCGTTTGATTAAATCGGTAAAGCCCATTACCTTGCCCACTCCGGGAACTTTCTTCTGCAAATAAGTTGAAAGCCCGTCCATGGCGGCGAGGGTGTCTGGTCTTAGAGTGTTTTCGCAACTGTCGGTTTGGGCGACCACGCTTACAACTTTGGAACCGCCGAACTGCCGCCTGATAAATTCGTCGGAGCGGTAAATATCGGTGTCCGTCCTGAAATATTCGACCATGATGTTGTCGATGATCAATTTTGAAAACCCGTATACCGAAAAGGCGACGACAAGAACCGCGAGAAACACGATTGTTTTTTCCCGTCTGGCGAGAATGACAAGGTTGTCCGCAAGAAACGCGCTGAAACTTGATTTTTCCTCATCGGCTTTTCTAGAGTTGATTTTTCTCGGCCCCCTGATAATTAACAGGGCGGGAATAAGGGTAATCGCGACGAGAAAGGCGACCGCGACGCCGAAGCTTGCGAAGTAGCCGAACTCCCTGCACGGTGCGACGGACGTGAAACAGAAGGACAGGAAGCCCGCGAAGGTGGTAAGCGCCGCAAGGAACACGGGCTTGCGGATCTTCATTAGTGATGAGACGACTAACTCGCCGTGTTCTTCGCGGGACATTTCTTTGCCGCCGCGGTCGTGAAGGTAGTGGGTAACGACATGAATCCCGTAGGCGCTTCCGACGGCGACAAGTATTACAGGCAGTACGGTGGATATTACGGAAAGTTTTATTCCGAAAATGGGCATCGCGCCTACCGACCAGATTGCCGAGATAAGTACGGTAAGCAGGGGCAGGACTACGGGGGTAAACCCTCGGAAAGAGAAAAATAAAATCAAAAGGACTACGACGGTTACGACGGGGATTAAAAGTTTAAGGTCGGTGTTCATCGCCTCGTTTACGGTCGTTACGATTACGGGCATTCCCGTCACATAGACCGTGGCGCTGTCGTCGAATATTTCATGGGCGAGATCCCGTATCTGTAAAATGTGATCGGTTACTATCTTTGAGCTTGCATCGTCGGAACTGATCGAAAGCGGGATTAAAATCTGCGTCGCGGTAAAATCGTCGGAGTACAGGGCTTTTTCGTACATGTCCCAGGAGAGCAGTCGGCGTTTTAATTCTTCGATTTCCTGCGGCGTTCCAGAAAAATCATCGGTTACAAGTTTTTCTACTATAATGGCGTCGCCGTCCGAGGTGATGTAATCGGCGTTGATTAGCGATGTTACGTTTTTTACGATGGGCACGTCCTTTATCGCATTGTTGTAATCGCGTATCAGGTTCAGGAAGCCCGGCTCGAATACCGTGCCGTACTGCCGTTCCAGCCCTATCAAAATGAAGAAGGAACTTCCGAACATTCTGTCTATCCATTGCGACGTTTTAAGCGCTGGATCGTCGCCCGGCACAAAGCGCAGGTTATTGTTGTCAAGTTCCGCCTTTGGCAGTTGAAGGGCGAAGAACACCGTAATAACGGCGACGACGGCGACAATCAACCACGGGTATTTATACATTTTCTGCATGATTAGTTAGATAGTAGTTTATTATGAAAATTTAGTAAAGGTTAATGTTTCTGTCTTAGCTTGATATGTACTTCGCGCAACTGCTGTTCCGTAACTTCGCAGGGGGCATCCATAAGCAAATCCTGCGCGTTGCTGTTCATTGGAAAAGCGGTCACTTCGCGGATGTTTTCTTCGTCCGCAAGAAGCATCACGATACGGTCGATGCCGGGGGCCATGCCCGCGTGGGGCGGGGCGCCGTAGTGGAAGGCGTTAAACAAGGCGGAAAACTTGGTTTCTATGTCGGCCTGCGTGTACCCGGCGATTTCAAACGCTTTTACCATGACTTCCGGCAGATGGTTTCGCACCGCCCCAGAGGAAAGCTCCACGCCGTTGCAAACGATGTCGTACTGCCACGCGAGGATATCAAGCGGGTTTTTCGTGTTAAGCGCCTCAAGGCCGCCCTGCGGCATCGAGAAGGGATTGTGCGTAAATTCAACCGCTCCCGTTTCTTCGTTTGTGCCGAACATCGGGAAGTCCACGACAAAGCAAAACTCAAACTTGTTCTTATTGATTAATCCCAACTGTTCGCCGAGGGCGGTACGAATCTGCCCCGCAAACCCGTCCA
>NZ_BDHD01000047.1:0-12997 GCF_054786075.1 Treponema sp. R6D11
ATTCCAATAGCAATCTACTCGGTATCGGACAATCCTAAAGACATAAGCCATGCGGAAGAAATAGGAACGTTTATACATAAGCCCGTCGCAAAAAAAGAACTGCTTGAAAAAATAGCAAAGATACTTGGCTAATAATTAAACGCGGCGCAAAAGCAATAATTATAAAACTTTTATCAACCATCTGATTCCGGTTGAAAAACGGAAATTTGCGGAAAAGTCCGCAGCGACATTAACATCGGCGTTATCACTGTAATACGACTGCCATGCGGCTTCGACATAAGGAGCGATCTCTCCGGCTGATGATTTAAAAACAAAGGGCGATAAGGTTATTCCCGCCGTACCAAACCAGCTTGTTCCGCCTGAGTAATAGCGCTTGTTACCTTTAATGGAAAGTGAAGCATCGCCAAAACTGAAAACGGGTCCAGCAAAGAGCCTTATCTTGTCATTTGGTCCAAAGGAAAATGTTATAGGTAAGCGAAATACGCCGAGACCTCCGTCATATTCCGGTCTTAATTCAAGACCGAAAATCATCTGAAATCCAAACGGATAAATATCCGCGTTAATACCTAACTGGGAAGTAAAGCCGCGAAACATATCGCCGTCTAATATAAAACCATTCCATATTGGCGCAAACGCAACTCCTACCAAAAGCCGCGCGTCTCTGCTTCCCTGTTTAGAAGAAGCCGGCTTAATTGCGCTTGCGCTTGTACTTGTGTTTGTACCAGTGTTTGTACCAGCGCTACTTTTGCTCCCTTTCCCGCCTGCGCTGGAAGCTCCCGCCATAGAATTATTATTACCTTTAATGTTTGACGCCGTTTCAGGGAAAGCGCGTCCTGCCCCGACATAAGAATTTGCCCAGTATTTTTCATCAAGGCTTGAATAAATTACCCCTGTCTTTGGTCCCGTAGAAGCCGAGTGAATAAAACGCCGTTCTCCCAGATACAGACCGACATGGGTTATCTTGCCGGAAAAATCGGTTTTAAAAAATAAAAAGTCGCCGGGTTGCGCTTTATCAAAAGTTGTCTTCTCCACCCACGAATAAAGCCCAGACGCCGATCTGGGGAGAGCGACATTTAATGCTTCTTTAAAAACAAGGCAGAGAAAGCCAGAGCAATCAAGCCCGCTGATTGTCATTCCGCCGTAACGATATGGGATTCCTTCATATTTTTTTGCCGTCTCAATTACCTTCTCTCGCAAGTCCTGATAAACTCTTGTCTTGTCTTCCGGCGAAGCTGTCGCCTTGGGCGCAAGGGCGTATCCGCTCTCAAGAGGAGCGGCAAAAACATTAAATGTGATAAATATCAGCAGTAATGGTAAAATTACTCTCATTTTATAATTATCGGCATAAAATCGCCCTTTCAAAATTACCCCGATGCCCCTATTCTAAACAGGCAGACTGGATAAAAGTTTCATTTTTTGCTACATTTTGTTTATGGGACAAATTTGTGTCTTTGTAAACCAAAAAGGCGGCGTTGGTAAGACTACCTCGGCAATAAACATCGGGGCATACATAGCGGAAGCCGGAAAAAACGTCCTTTTGGTTGATTTTGACGCACAGGCTAACCTCTCAAGCGGCATAGGCGCTAAACCGCTAAAGCCTGGAATTTATGAATTGCTTTCCGGTACGGCAACGGCGGAACAGGCGATAAAAAAAACCGCCGTCAAAAAATTGGATGTAATTCCGGCAAGCATCGATCTTTCAGGCGCGGCGGTAGAGTTAATTGACCAAAAAGAGCGTAATTTTTTCCTGAAAAAAGTCCTTACTCCAATAAAGAGCAGTTATGATTTTATACTGATTGATTGCCCTCCCAGCCTTGGACAACTTACAATGAACGGATTAGCCGCCGCGGATTCGGTGCTTATCCCCATGCAGTGCGAATACTTTGCGATGGAGGGGCTTAAACAGCTTTTACACACAACCAAACTTATTCAAAAAGGACTTAACCCGTCTTTAAAAATCGGCGGCATTTTTTTTACAATGTACGACCCAAGAACAAGGCTTGCCAACGATGTTATTAAACAGGTAAGCGCTATTTATAAAGAAGCGGTTTTAAATACTATCATTCCGCGAAACATCCGTCTTTCAGAAGCACCGTCTTATGGAATGCCTATTTCTCTTTACGACCCGCAATGCCCCGGAGCAAGAGCATACCACTCTCTTGCGCAGGAAATTATCCGCAGGGGAGGGAAATAAATGGCGCGCAGAATCGGACTTGGAAAAGGGCTAGACGCCTTATTGGAAAATAACGACGACAGCGAATCATACGCCGCGCCAGTTGCGGTGCAAACTACCGCAAGCGAGCCCGGTAAAAAAGCGCAGGACATTGTTCAGTTGCCGATAAACCAACTTGTCCCGAACCCAGGTCAGCCCCGTAAAAATTTTGACGAGACAGAACTTCAGGAATTAGCCGACTCAATAAAAACTTACGGCATTATACAGCCAATCATCGCGGCAAACGCCGGGGACGGCACTTACATCATCATCGCTGGAGAGCGCAGAACGCGCGCCGCAAAACTTGCAGGGCTTTCCGCAGTCCCCGTAATTATCCGCGATTATACAGATCAAAAAAAGCTTGAGATTTCATTAATCGAAAATATTCAGCGTAGCGATTTAAACCCGATTGAAGAAGCGGCGGCTTTTAAGAACCTTATGGACTTTTCCAATCTTTCGCAAGACGAGCTTGCGATGCGAATGGGAAAAAACAGATCAACCGTCGCAAACGCGCTTAGGCTTCTTAAATTACCCATTGAAATTCAAAAAAGCATAGAAGACGGAAAAGTAAGCTCAGGACACGCAAGGGCGTTGTTATCTGTAACCGATGTAAAATTGAGGGATAAACTTTACAAGGAAATACTTGCCGGCGAAGTTTCGGTTAGGGAAACAGAAAAGCGGGCAACCGCAATAAATAACGAAAAATCAGGCAAAGCAAAAACCGCAAAAGAAGCAGACAGCGGCAAGTCTCCAAAACGTCCGCCCGAAGTAAACGCCATGGAAGAAAAATTTATCGGCAAATTAGGAACAAAAGTAGTTATCGAAGGAGACCTGAACAAAGGCAGAATACATATCGACTATTACTCAATGGAAGATTTAGAAAGACTCTACGAAATATTAGGCGGTTGAGCACAACTGTAAATTAAAATTTGAACGCAAAGCCTATATCTAAATTAAAATAATTTGTATTATATCCTGTCTCTGTCCAGAAACCAAACCATTCATTTACAAAGTAACGCGCTCCTAAACTTACACCCCATAAGGGCCAGCCTAGATAGTCGCTATCACGCCACCCTGAATAAAATATCCAACCCGCCGTAGTAACCGCATAGGTATCAAGGTTTTTTACATCCCAATTAAAATGGTAGCCAAAACGTCCGCCAAGGGAAAAGTCATGACTAACATATCCTTTCCAGCCATATCCTGAATAACCAAAAATACCTCCCGCAAAAAACGGAAGCTTATTATCTCCTATCTCGATATTTCGATCTAACGATAAACGTATAGGCGGAATATATACATAATCTTTTTTAAACCTATAAAAGTCAGGGAATCCAACACCAAAGTTTAAAATCCAGCTTTTTGCGTCCTGACCGGGAGGAAATTTTGTCAGATCTTGCGGTTCCCATGCGAATAAAGACGTCCCTGCAATACCAAACACAATAAGAACAAAAAATAACTTTTTCATAAGAAACTTCTCCTTGATGTTATAAGTTATCTCTATTCATCATAAACATCAATACCTTCTTTCCGTTTTAAAAACCCTGATACCCAATAAGTAAAGGGAGTAACAACCGCTTCTATTCCGCATTTCAGTATATAATTCGTTAAAACAAGCGACCAGAAAATTTCCCAACTAAAGACTCCGGCAATGCTTGCTATCAGTACAAAAATCGCCGTATCCAGAAATTCGCCAACCAGCGTAGAGCCGATTGTGCGTATCCATAGAATACGCCCCTTCATTTTTACTTTCAGCTTTGAAAGTATCATGGCGTTGGAAAGCTCTCCTACAAGATAGGCGGACAGACTTGCAAGCACAATGCCGCCGTAACTTATTCCACCAAGAAGGGCGTTAAATGCGGTATCTCCGCCTGTTTCCGCCGACCAGTTTGCTTCCGACGGCAGTTTTCCCAATACAAAGAAAACCAAAGTGGTTAACACTAATGCCGCAAATCCTGTAAAAATGACACGCCGCGCCGTTTTGAATCCGTAGACTTCCGTTAAGACATCGCCCAGTACATAGGCAAACGGAAACAAAATCGTCCCGCCGTCAAAAACAAGCGGGATTGAAAAAAGAGAGATACCAAGATCGACAATTTTTGCCGAAGACGCAATGTTACTGACTACAAGGATAACAACAAAGAATGACGCAACAACATCAAGGTACTTAAAAGAGATAGGTTTGGTCATAAAGAACTCCTGTTTTTTTATGGCAGGTTATCAGGTACTGCCTATTTTCCCGAGCAAACTGCTCAGGTTAAATTATTACGCCCATTTAATAAAGCCGCTTCTGTACGGGTATAGCAACGCATCGTGTTTCGGCAGGATACGCACTGTGTGCCCCTGCATTCCCGTATCTGTACATTCAACGCGAACCTGATACAGATTTAAATTGCCTTCGCTCTTTAGCCACTTCATTTCTACTTTTCTTGCGTCGGAAATTTCTCTGTTCTGGTTTGATACAGTGCCATGATACAATTCAACTTGCAAATCGTTTGGCGAAACACTGCCTAAATCAAGGTAGGCTGTTACAGTAAGCGTATCTCCGCGTTGCATTACAGGTTTGGCGTTGGAATCAATTTTTACTATTTTCAGATTTGCCCATGATTGCTGTAGTTTGCTAAAATACGCCGCAAGTGATTTTGCTTCGGCATAACCGTCTTTGCTGAAACGTCGGTAATTTTTAAGCGCGGGAAAGTAAAATTGATTTGAATAATCCATCAACATACGATGAGACGCCATCGACTGCCCTATTTGTTTCATGCAGTCTTTCATCATTTTTATCCATTCGCGCGGAAGACCGTCGCGTCCTCTGTCGTAGAACATCGGAATAATTTCGCGTTCCAATAAATCGTACAGCGCTTTGCTTTCAATATCGTCCTGAAGTTTCTCATCGTTGTACTGCTCACCATGACCGATTGCCCAGCCGACTTGAGCATTGTAGGCTTCGTCCCACCAGCCGTCCAAAATTGAACAGTTAAGAACGCCGTTCATAGCCGCCTTCATGCCGCTTGTGCCGGACGCTTCCATGGGACGACGCGGGGTATTAAGCCACACATCACCGCCAGATGTTAAATATTTAGCTACGCTCATGTCGTAGTTTTCAACAAATACTATGCGGTTTGTAACATCGTATTTTTCGGCAAAGTGAATTATATCGCGAATTAAATCTTTACCGGGCATATCATGCGGATGCGCTTTACCGGCAAAAATTAATTGAATAGGACGATCATTATCCCTGATCAACCGTAAAAGGCGTTCAGGATCGCGAAGAAGCAGATTGCCGCGTTTATAAGTTGCAAATCGGCGCGCAAAACAAAGAGTAAGCATATAAGGTGAAAGAACATCTTCCGCCTGACGAACCCGTCGCTCTACCGCACCTGTACGTTTATACTGCTCGCGGATACGATCCCGCACAAAAGCGACAAGACGCTCGCGACGGCGTTCATGGGTGCGCCACAATTCTTCATCGGAGATACGATCCATGCGTTCCCAAATATTCAGTTCTGTAGGTCTGTCTTCAAACTTAGGACCAAAATATCTGTCTAAAAGATCGAGCATACCGGAAGAAATCCATGTGCGCGTATGAACACCGTTTGTAACATGATGGATTGGAACTTCGTTAAGCGGAAGTCCGGGCCACAACCCTTTCCACATATCGCGTGATACTACTCCGTGAAGTTTCGCGACGCCGTTGGCATAAGCCGCCATTTTTAACGCAAGAACAGTTAAACAGAAAGTTTCATGTTCATCGTTTACATTAATTCTGCCAAGACCCAAAAAATCTTTCCATGAAATACCAAGAACCTGGGGCCATGAACGGAAATATTTTTCCATCATGGAAATATCAAAACGCTCGTTTCCAGCCGGAACAGGAGTATGGGTAGTAAAAATGTTTGTAGGCCAAACCGCTTCGCGCGCTTCATCAAAAGAAAAGTTCATCTCGCTCATAATTTCACGAATCTTCTCAAGCCCCATAAAAGCGGCGTGTCCCTCGTTCATGTGAGTAGCCGCAGGATTTATTCCAAGTGCGCGTAACGCGCGTATGCCGCCTATGCCAAGCAGTATTTCTTGCTGTATACGAGTTTCTTTATCGCCGCCGTAAAGTGCCGAGGTAATGTTTCTTATATCCTGCGCGTTTTCTTCGATATTTGTATCTAACAAGTACAGTGAGGAACGTCCTACTTTAACTTCCCAAATTTGGGCGACTGCCTGTCTGCCTGCCAAATCTACGGAAATTTTTAAAGGCTGTCCGTCTTTGCCGTTTTTCTTTTCGACAGGCATATTGTACCAGTCGTTTTCAGGATAACTTTCCTGCTGGAAACCGTCGGCGTTCAGCATCTGTTTAAAATAACCCTGTCTGTACAAAAGCCCGATACCGACAAGGGGCAGACCCAAGTCCGAAGAAGTTTTCATGTGGTCGCCGGAAAGGATTCCAAGACCGCCTGAATAAATAGGCAGGGAAGCATCCATTCCGTATTCCATAGAGAAATACGCTACCACGTCTTTATGGCTGCCGCGGTACCAGGTTTCGCCTTTTTTATAGCGCTGAAACCTGTCATATACTTCCTTGAGCGCCGCCAAGTAGGAATCGTCTTTTGCGGCTTGCGCAAGCCTTTCCTGACTAACCATGCCCAATGTCCGCACGGGACTCTGTTCGGACGCAAGCCAGCAGTCATAATCTAACCTGATAAAAAGCTGCACTGCGTCATAATTCCATGATAACCAGAGATTTCGGGCTATCTCCTCCAAAGGCTTCAAGTCTGGCGGAAGCTTCGGTTTAACTGTATATGTGGATATATTCATATATTAAGTTTATTAGTATAAAAGCATTATGTCAACGCTAGAAATACAGGATAAATACCAAAAAATAACTAAGTATTACGCCATACTTTGAAAAAACCCTCTTTTATAATATTGTTTTTACTAAAACTTTTTGTTATACTGGCTAAAATCAACACGAAAAGGAGATAAAACATGAAAAAGTTACTTATTGTATTAGTTTTACTGTTTGCGGCGACTGTAGTATTCGGGCAAACAATCAAATTGGGAACATTTCCGGTAGGAAAATGGCTTGATCCCAATTGGGATGCTGTTTGGGAGTTTTCATCAAACAATATTAGAATCCTGAGCAGTACCGATGGAAGCGTTCTTTATGACTTTTCCAGCAAAACAATTCAGAATTTTAAAGTTTTTGTTGACGGCGTTCAGCCCGGAATTTCATTTACATGTCCTGAAGCGGAAAGATCATATTCTTTTAAGGCAAGCCTTCCAAAAACCGATGTTGTAATGGACATCGAAAGAAGCGATCAGCCAAAGTACAATTTAACCATGAAAAAACAATAACTAAATAAAATAAATTGAGGTTAAACGCACCTGTTAATTAGGTGCGTTTTTTTTATCTTCGTATGGGGAAAGCGCCGGGAACATCAAACCGCCTAATTTCGCCGCTGAAAGCGGGAATCCTAAAATCACAGATTAAAATAAGTAAACTGCCCATTTCTCTTGTATTTGCATTCGTAAAAGTTGAAAGATTCCTGTAATAATCCGCGTAATTTACCACCAGACGGAATTGTATCGGCGTTACGGAATTCGGGGCAAGAGTCGTTTCGTTCTCTATAACTCCCCGTATAAAAGATTTTTTATTTAACTGATAATCATAGGAAAATTTGGGCGACGGGATTTCAAACACATTAGGATTTTCAACGTTAACTGTAACAAGTATTTCGGTTTTTGAATTATCAACATTGTCCATAACCATAACCGGCACACTTATTAACGGAAGTTGAATAAGGGGAAGATCTCCAGTATTATCGAAATTCAAATCTTTTTCGACTAAATCAGGTTCCTGAAACGAAGGCTTTACAGTCTTACACGCAATAACAGCAACCATAATTATGATTGCCGTTACCGATAAAATATTTTTTTTCATTAATTACTTTATACATGATAAATCAAAATTATGCCACATACCCCCTTAATTGATCGGCGCGTTTTGGGTTTCTAAGCCTTGCAATGGCTTTTTCTTCTATCTGACGGATACGCTCTTTGCTCAGATTGTAACAAGCGCCAATTTCGTTTAATGACATTTCTTTCCGTCCAAGCCCGTAATGACAGCGAATAATTTCAGCTTCGTCTTTATCCAATGTATCAAGCATATTGTTAAGATCGTCTTTCATGCAGACATATTCCGCGTGTTTTTCGGGGGACTGATACTGTTTGTCTTCAATAAGTTCCAATAACGGCTGAACCTGATTGTTAGAGTTGTTATCCAGCGAAAGAATTTCTTTGGAAATATTGACGATTTCTTTAATATGGTTTTTATCCATATTTAAAAGTTCCGCTATTTCATTGATTTCTTCTTCCGGTGAATCCTGTTTTTCTATCATCTTGCCGGCTTTGTCTATCTTGATAAGATCTGCGGCGCAATTTACCGGAAGCCTTATCATTCTGGATTTTTCATAAAGAGCGCTTATAATCGCCTGACGTATCCACCATACTGCGTAAGAAATAAAATGGTAACCTTTTTCTACGTCAAAACGATCCGCAGCGTTGATAAGTCCTACATTACCTTCGCTAATTAAGTCTTCCAGAGATAATCCAAGTCCCTGATATTTTTTTGCCACTGTTATAACAAAGCGCAAGTTTGCGTTAATAAGCTTTTCTCTTGCCTCTTTATTACCGGTCGCCGCCACGCGAGCGGTCGCTTCTTCTTCTTCTCTTGTAAACACTGGGATACGGTTTATTTCTTTTAAATATACCGTAAGACTGTCACAACCATTTTTTCTTTTCTTTACATTATTCATAATCCACCACCTTTATACATTACAAGTAGCAATATCCATGCCAAGTGAAATTTCACGTATTTACGTTGTTTTTAAGGGGGGTTTTAAACCTATAATTTATATTTACGGGGATAATGACACAGTGTCAAAAAAACACATTAATACTGTATCATTTTGACACACCGCTATTGTGTCAAATCATACTCTTTTCTTAGAAACGGCGTTTTAATGGCAGATATCTTGATCTATATGGAAAATATGAATAATATTTAGTAAGGTAGGTAAAAAATTATGAGCTCTACTCCCGAACTGGTTGTGGACGAAGATAAAATCAAAAAAGCCATACAGTCCGGTCTTCCGCTGACAATTACCACATATACACACCCCAAAGAAATAGAAATTTACATTGAGCAGGTTATAGATTCGTTTCTACACCAAATGAATCAAATGAAATTAAGGGATTATATAGTTTATTGTGTTCAAGAGCTTGTAGTAAACGCAAAAAAAGCCAACACAAAACGAGTATACTTTACGGAACGCGGTTTAGATATCAATAATGACAGCGATTATCTTTTGGGAATGAAGGATTTTAAAGAAGATACAATAGGCAACATAGCCCATTATCTGCAATTACAAAAAGAAAAAGGGTTGTATATAAAAGTTGTTTTACAAGTAAAAAGAAATACTATTATTATAGAAATACGCAACAATGTTTCCGCAAATAAAATGGAGCAACTGCGAATCCAAGATAAAATGGCGCGTTCCAGACAATTTAACAGCTTAGAAGACGCGTTATCTCAAGTTCTTGATGATTCCGAAGGCGCGGGACTTGGGCTTGTAATCCTTGTTCTTATGCTGAAAAAAATGGGAATTGACGACGAAGCTTTTGAAATTAAAGCAAAGGGAAACTTAACAGTCGCCAGAATTTCTATCCCTCTTGATAAAACAATGGTAGACAATATGTCGGCTCTGTCGGAACAAATTGTTGAGAATGTTAACAGCCTGCCGCAATTCCCGGAAAATGTTTTACTTATACAAAAACTTATTAACGATCCCGCTTCCGATATGCCGATGATTGCAAGACAAATTTCAATGGACCCGGCTCTTACGGCTGATCTGTTAAAAATTGTCAACTCCGCGCAGTATATGTTATCCAAAAAAGTTGATAATATTTCTGACGCTGTAAAAATGATCGGTATAAAGGGAATAAAAAACCTGCTTTATTCGTACGGAACGCAGAAAATATTGGGCGACGATACTGTCGATAAAAAGAAGCTTTGGGAACATTCGTACAAAACCGCTTTTTATGCGTACAATTTGGTCAAAAACTTCAAAAACGATGCCGCTCTTTTGGACGATGTATATATCGGTGGAATGTTACACGACATGGGAAAAATAGTTTTCTCCAATGTACATCCCGATCTTTTAAATAAGATTAAAGGTTTCTGTACCGATAAAAATCTTCCCATAGCGGCGTTTGAAGATCTTTCCGCAGGTATGAATCATGCGGAACTTGGCGCTCTTATCGCCGAAAAATGGAATTTTCCGGACAAATTAGTGGCGGCAATACGGTATCATCACGATCCTGAATCCGCGCCTTTTGATTGCAAAGATCTGATCGATACCGTTTATCTTGCTAATATGTTCTGCGAATATGAAAACAACAATATCAGTTTTGATCAACTTGAAACAGAACCGCTTGAAAATTACGGTTTAAAGAATCAAAAACAAGTTGATGCATTGATTGAACGGCTTTCCGCAGGATTTATGAAAGAAGGACAGCTTTAATTTATGTTCCTTAAGCGACTTACGATTCTCGGCTTCAAATCTTTTGCAGACCGCACTGATATAGAATTTAACGACGGCATCACTGCCCTTCTGGGACCAAACGGCTGCGGAAAATCCAATGTAGTTGACGCGATCAAATGGGTCTTGGGCGAACACGCGATAAAATCACTTCGTGCCGAAAAAATGGAAGACGTTATTTTTGGCGGGACGGAAGCCAGAAAACCCCTCAATGTGGCAGAAGTTACTCTAGCTATCGCAAACGAAACAGGGCTTCTGCCAATGGATATGCCGGAAATTGAAATCAAACGCAGATTGTACCGTTCCGGGGAAAGTGAGTATTTTATCAATGGGACACAGGTTCGACTTAAAGACATACGGGAGCTTTTTTGGGACACCGGCGTAGGCAAGACCGCCTACTCGGTAATGGAACAGGGAAAAATAGATCAGATACTTTCGTCTAAACCGGAAGAACGGCGTTATCTTTTTGAAGAAGCGGCGGGCATTACACGCTACAGGGAACGGGGAGCGGAGGCAGAGCGTAACCTTGCCAAAACTGAGGAAAATGTGCGTCAGGTTGATTTGATACTGAACGAGGTAAAACGCGCCCATGACAGTTTAAAAATACAATCTGAAAAAACGATGAAATTCCGCACACTCCGCGATGAAATTTTTAACTATGAATTGGACATACAACTTTTACGCTTAAAACAATTCAAGTATGAAAGAGACGAAAAAAACGAAACATTAAGACGCAGAACACAAGACCGCGACAGGATACGCGCGGAAATGGAAGCGGAAAACAAAGCTTTGGAAGCGCACATGGACGAAGTAAACTCCATGGAAGCGCGGCTTGTGGAACTTCAAAAAAATATCTATGGTCTTGCTCTTGAAAAAAATGCAAGAGAAAACGAAGTGCGTCTGTTTAACGAACAGCGTGGTGAAAATAAAGTTAAAATCGGTCAAAACGAAGAACGCGAAAAGCAAGCTGTTCAAAAAATAACGGAACTAAACGCCGATGCCGAAGGACAGGACGCAGTTGTTCAAGACCTTAGAAAACAGTGCGAAAACATAGAAGAAAATATCCGCTCTTTTGAGGAAAATATCCAACTTGCCGCAGGACGCATAAGCGAAAACGACAAAGATTCGCACATGGCGGAAAATGAGATTCACGACATAGAAAAAGAACTTGCCGCCTTTGAAAAAGACCTTGCAAAAATAACAGACGACATTGTAGAAGAATTGGACGCAGGGCTTAAAAAAGCGGGCTATTCTGCGGCGGAACGCAAGAATGCGGAAGAAGCTTTACGCGAAACGCTTAACCGCCTAAAGACTTTCTTTTCCGACAAGGATGCTTTTATCAACAACTTTGCGGAAGCTTCGGAAAGCGCGAACAAAGCCGTAGAACTTTTTAACAATTACCGCGAACATTCACCTGTTTTTATTGATGAATTTTTAGCCCCACAGGGAATTATCACAAAGAAACGCGCATTGGATACGCAGATTAGAAACGCGAAAGACGGCATTGAAGAAAGGCGACAACGCATTAAAAAACTGCGTGAGGATAACGTCAATCTTATGGCGAAAATGAATGAATACCGAGCAACCCTTGAGGACTTGAAAGTTAACCGCGCTCAAATGAACGCCCGCGCCCAATCCGCCGAAGATCAAGCTCGTCTTATCAGGCGTGAATTGTCAGGGCAGGAAGGGCTATTAAAAAATATCCGCGACGAGCTTTCCTTGTACCGCAAAAGACAGGAAGAAATTAATGAGCGTATCACGGCGGCTCAAACAGAAATCGCGGGAATTGAGGAAAAGACTAAAGCATATTCTTCCGATTTGGAAAAGTTGGAAAACGATATTCGCAAAAGAAACGATAATGTCGCCAGTAAAAAAGAGACGATTAACAAGCGGACTTTGGAGCTTTCCAAAGTGCAAGAATCGCTGGAAAAGATTCATTTGGAGCTTGTCCAGTCCGACATGGAAATAAAAAACATTCAGGAGAATTTCAGGGAGACCCATTCCAGAGATTTAATGGAGTTTGAAGAGCGTATTTTCAGCATTACAACCGCTCCGGCTGTACTGCGCGAAAAACTTGCCTCCTCGCGCGCAAAAATGAAAGAGCTTGGCTCAGTAAATCTTATGGCTCCCGAAGAATACGCCGAAACAAAACAACGCTACGATTTTCTTAACAATCAGATGGCTGACCTTCAAA
>NZ_BDHD01000048.1:0-12727 GCF_054786075.1 Treponema sp. R6D11
ACTTTATATATATATTCCTCTGCTAGGTCTGGTGTGTTATTATTTTTTGAAATATGCCCTAAAACAAGGTGTTTTGTGCCGGAATTTATAAGTTTAACGGCTAAGTCGCTTGCTGTTTTGTTTGATAGATGACCCTTTTTGCCTAATATTCTTTGTTGCAAAAAAATAGGATAATCCCCAGTCTCTAGCATATGCACATCGTGATTTGATTCTATCAAGGCGACGAGCGCGCCGTATATTTTCTCTTCCATTTCATCTGTAATGTGCCCAATATCTGTAGCAACTAAACAGCTTTCGTCGCCAGATTTGAACTTGTAGCAAACAGGCATCGCAGCATCGTGTGGGATAGGGATTGGTTCGACTAGCAGATTATCAAATTGCAAGTCGTCGCCATAGGAAAATGTGTGGATGAGGTTTTTATCTACCTCGCCGAGCTTATGCGAAATTGCATCGTATGTTCCGTTTGAGAGGTATGTGTTTATCTTATATTTTCTAATTATCGCGCCGAGAGAGACTATGTGGTCTGTATGCTCGTGCGTGATAAAAATTTTGGATATATTTTCTATGTTTTTATCAATCGAAGCAAGTGCAGTGGCAATATCTTTCATAGGTTTGCCTGTGTCTACAAGGATCTCATGCCCGCCGATGTGGATATAAGTTGAGTTGCCGGAAGACCCGCTGAAAAGTGTGCAAAATTCCATACTTAAAATCCCCTCTTTGCGCTACTTAATATATCATAAAACAAAGCAAAAGTCAAGCATGATTTGCGCTTATCAAAGCTTGACTTATTCAAAACGCTATGATAAAATAATTTCAAAATTAACGTTATATAGCGGAGGTATCAATTTTGGATTACCTTAAGAAATATGAAGACTGGAAAATCAACGCGCCAGAACTTAAAAACGAACTTGCAGACATGAGCGATGACGAAGTTAAATTTGCGTTTGGGGCAGACCTTGTTTTTGGCACGGGCGGACTTCGCGGTATCATGCAGGCGGGGACAAACGCGATAAATAAATATACGATTAAAAAAGCAACGATGGGGCTGGCAGAATGCATATGCACATACGGCGATGAGGCGAAAGCGCGAGGCGTCGCTATTAGTTATGATACAAGGCTTAACTCTGATGTATTTGCAAAAGCCGCTGCCGAGGTTTTATCGTCATACGGCATTGTTGCATATTTATCAGACGCGCCAAGACCAACTCCGGTTTTGTCATACGCTGTTCGTGAGCTTGGAGCGATAGCAGGGATAATGGTGACGGCTAGCCATAACCCTAAAGAGTATAACGGTTATAAATGTTATTGGGAAGACGGCGGGCAACTGCCGCCTGATGTAAGCCAAAAAGTCATAGATATTATCGATGTGCAAAACGAATTTGCCGATTTAAACGCAGACAAAAAGTTTATAAAATCGTTCGGCAAAGAATTGGAAGAGAAATATAAGAAAACGATTTTAGCAGAGGCATTAGACATTTCGGGAGACATTAAAATTTGCTACACTCCGCTATACGGCTGCGGAATAAAATTTGTGCCGGATGTTTTGAAGCGCGCAGGATTTTCGAATGTCGTTTTGGTGGACGAGCAGATGAAACCAAACGGAGAATTTCCATTGGCACCATATCCAAACCCAGAGAGTGCCGCGGCATGGGCAGAGGCTATTCGAGTTGCAATCGATGCCGACGCTGATATAATTATTGCGACGGATCCCGATGCTGACAGAGTTGGTTGTATGGCAAAAAAAGATGGAGAATATATTCGTTTTTCGGGCAACCAAATCGGCACGATGTTGTTGGAGTTTTTAATCGCGAACGCAGACCTGCCAGATAAGCCGGCAGTGATCAGCACGGTTGTGTCATCTAGGCTGACAGAAAAAATCGCCAACGCAAATGGCTTGGCATATTTCGATGTATACACAGGGTTTAAATTCATTGCGGAGAGAATATTACAGTTTGAAAAAGACGAAAGCTACAACTTCTTCTTTGGTTTTGAAGAGAGTATAGGATATTTAAAAGGCGATTATTGCCGCGATAAAGACGCAGTTATAACTTCGATTCTCATATGCCAAATGGCAGAGAGCTTGAAAAAGCAAGGCAAAACGTTATTCGATTTTCTAGGCGAGGTCGAGGCTAAATACGGCAAGGCATATGAAGAGACGATTAGTATTGTGAAAGAGAGCTTCACGGCGAAAAGCGAAATTGCCGCGATCATGGATAAATACCATAGAGGCGAGCAGACTGAATTTGCTGGTCTTAAAATAAAAAAAGTTAGAGATTATTTTAAATTAATAGAAAAAGACATATTTGCAGGGACGAGGAGCGAGATAGACCTTGAACCGACGGATTTGATATATTGGGTGTTTGAATCTGGCGCATCGCTTGCGATACGTCCGTCTGGCACGGAGCCGAAGATAAAATATTATATATCAGCAACTAGCGAGCAGGAACTAGAACAAATCAAAAAGGGAATATCATGAGCAAAAGACAAAAGATAAAAAGAGTAGGCTGGCAGTTTATAAAATTCGGCATCGTCGGCGCATCGTCGACCGTGATTAACACAGGGCTATATATGCTTATGGTCGCTTGGCTTTGGCCGACTATCGCATACGGGCTATCATATGCTATTTCGACATACAACGGCTACTATTGGCAGACAAAATACGTCTTCCCAGGGGAGCATGGGTTCAAACAATTTGTTAAAGTTTTTCTAGCGTATCTGCCGGGTCTTGTTATCGGTGTCTTGCTGGTTAAATGGCTGACAAAGGGTTTCCATTATCCGTTTTTGGGTATTAACATCGACGGTTTAGGCGTGCCTAAAATATGGGCACAGGTTCCAACTCTTTTTGTTACAGTCCCTATTAATTTTCTGTTGCAAAAGATGTGGGCGTATAGGCGAAAGCCGATAAAAGACGAAGCTGGCGAGTTGGCATAGGGGGGCATATGGCAGACGAGATTAGAAAAATAAGAGTGCTTATCATAAACCATAACGGCGAAGAATTTTTGCCCGCTTGTTTAGAAAGCCTATCTCGTCAAACCTTGCAAGATTTTAGCGTAACTTTGGTCGATAACGATAGCGAGGATGATAGCGTTGTTGTCGCTAGAAAGAACTATGAGGGGATAGAAGTCATCGCCAATCGCAAAAATCTAGGTTTTGCTACAGGGGTTAACCAAGGCGCAGTTAAATGCTTGGAAGAATATTTCGCAGTTATAACATCGGACACGATTGTCTATCCAACATGGTTAGACGAACTAGTTAAGGCTATAGAAAAGGGAGATAATATTTTTTCAGTTAGCGCTTGCCAGTTGTTTTTGGCAAACAGAAACCGAGTTAAATCTGCGGGGCTTGGGTACACTCCGGGCGGGATAGCATATAACATATCATATAAAAAATTGTATAAAAAAGTGAAACTAAAAAAAGTGTTCGCAACCGCGCTTGTCGGCTCGCTATTTAACAAACGAGCGTTCGTATCGATCGACGGGCTAGACGATAATTATTTCACACTATATGAAGACATCGACGTTTGTTGGCGAGCAAGAAAAAAGGGGTATTCATGCGCCTCGCAACTAAACGCAACGTTTTATCGAATGGGCGAGTCGAGCCTTATAGATAAAGAAACAAGATATCGCTTGCAGATTAGAAACAGCGAATGGACGTATCATAAAAACCTGCCGATAAGGCATATGATAGTTTTTTCTTTAGCACACGGGCTTGCTCTTGCTAGGAAGAAGAGATTTATAAGACGCAAAAAATGCGTGAAGAGCTATTATCAAGGTTTGGCAGAAGGCAGAGAAACATTCTTCATAAACAGAACCAAGATAAAAAAATCATTTTTCAAGGATATAAAAATATTTTATATGATGATAGGGTTTGGTATTAAAAGAATATTTAGTATAAATAAGGAGGAGTTTTAAATGCACGAAGATTTTGATAAAACCATGAAAATCTCTAGCACAGAGCTAAATTCGCTAGAGATAAGAACCATTATTTCTAAGGTGTATAGCGCGCTTGAGAAGAAAGGGTATGCACCAATTTCACAAATCGTGGGCTACATAATGTCTGGCGACCCGTCATACATAACAAGCCAAGATAACGCACGCGCGCTTATAAGAAAACTAGAGCGCGACGACCTGTTAGAAGAGTTTGTTAAATTTTACGTAGAGAATTTAGAGACAAAATAATGAGCAAATCTGCCGCGAAAAAAGCCGTATTCACTATTGCGTTCATGTTTTTAATGCTCGCTTTTGCGAAAGTGTTAGGATTTTTGCGCAATATTTTTGTGCAGCGGGTTTATGGTGGCAACGTCGGCATAACTGAGACTTTTTATGCAGCGCTTAGAATACCGACGACGTTTTTCGACCTTGCCTTAGGCGCGGCTGTTTTCTCGGCGTTCATCCCGATTTTTAATGAGTATAAACAAAAAGACGGGCAAAAAAGAGCGTTTGAATTTGCTAATACATTTTATATCACGCTTGTTATCCTCTCTGCGATTTTGTGTGCGGTATTGCTTTGCGCATCGCCTTTAATTGCGCGGATGTACCCCGAGCTTTCGAGCGTATTCTTGATTAAACTACTGTTTATATCCCTGCCGACAATTATTTTCACGACGCTCGCTTTCATCTCGGTCGCCGTCTTGCAGAGTTTGGATGAATATATCGTTCCGGCGATTATTAGCGTGATATCCAACGCGGTTATTATATTATTTTTGATTATAATTCCGTTTTTTAATATCGCTCTAGATAAAAGTATTTTCATGCTGTGCGGTGTTTTCTTGCTCGGCTGGGCGTTGCAATTTTTTGTTCAAGCCCCGTTTTTATATAAAAAAGGGTTCAGGTTCACGTTCAAGGCTGATTTAAAGGACGAAGGGCTAAAAAAGAGCGCGAAGCTCGTCGTGCCGATACTAATCTCGAGTTGGGTGCAACCTATTATGATTTTTATTAACACAATTTTTGCTGCGAGCCTGTTCGGCGGTATAACATCAGTTGAAAATGCCAATGCTTTATATATCATGAGCGTGCTGGCGATAACTACGGCGATAACAAACTACATCTTCCCAAAGCTATCCCAAAACGTCGCTGATAATAAAGATAATTCTGGCATGATCAAAACATCGCTTCTGACCATTATATCGATCTTAACTCCCCTGATGATAATCACGATGATATTCGCGCCTTTCGTGGCGAAGTTATTATATTCTCGCACGCAGACGCCGCCGGAGGTCGTGGCAAACATCGGCGTTGCATTGCGTTTCTATTCGATTGGTATGCTATCGCTCGGCATAAACGAAGTTTTGAACAAGGTTTTCTATGCGAAGAAAAACGGAAAAACGCCTATGATCTCCTCGATTTTGGGCATTGCGTCGGGCATTATATTGTGTTTCATATTCAAGGCGACAGGAATGCTTTCGATTTCAACTATCGCTCTATCTGCCAGCATATCGACTAACATCATAATGATATATTTGCTGATTGCATACTTTGGGGAAAAGGAGAAAAGACTTGTATAACAACAGCTACACGCTACATCTTTTAAGAAGCTTTTGGGAATGGCTCAGCTCGGGTTTTGCAAACTCGCGTTTTGGCAAGTTTATTTCGAGCGAGAAATTAGAAAAATCTATAGAAAATTCTTTTATCGGCAGGGTTTTTAACCCTCCTGCGAAAAAGAGAAATATAAAAGTTATAAAAAATTCTGTGTTATTAAATCTAGTTTCGAATTATAAATTGTTTTTATACGCGCTGGTCTTTCTCGCCCCTCTCGTGCCGACTATGATCTGCTTTGCGCTCGCCTTTTTGCTTCTTGCATCTTACGTTCTGGATAGAATTATAAATGATAAAAAGATTATTTCTCTCGGTGCAACGGGGATATTGATTTTGTTATTCATAATTCTAACTTTTGTGCAATCTATCTTCGCGCTCGCCTTAAAAGATAGTCTTAAAATATTTGTTTTGACAGGTGTCTTTATGTCTGTTTATTTCGCTTTCACCAACGGAGAGTTCACAAAAAAAGAAATCGCTGGCCTATTTATCGCCTTTGCATTATCAGGCACGGTCGTTAGCTTATATGGAGTATACCAAAGGTTTTTTGCGCAAAATGTTAGCGACGAATGGACAGACGCGACCATGTTTGGAGCATTGGGAAAGAGAATATATTCGACTTTAGAGAATCCTAACGTCTTGGGCGAATATCTGCTTTTGGCAATCCCTATAACTTTTTCTCTAGTCTGGATTTTGAAAAATAAATATGCGAAGCTATTGTTTTTGGCATGCACGGGAATTCAAGCCATTTGCATATTATTTACCGGCTCGCGTGGTTGCTGGCTCGCGCTGCTCTTCGGCATGTTCATATATGCCCTGTTTGTCGACCGAAGGCTTTTATGGCTCGGCATTATCGGGCTTGCCCTCGCGCCATTTTTGCTCCCGCAATCGATAATAAATCGGTTTATGTCTATCGGTGATATAAAAGATTCTTCGACATCATATAGAGTCGCAATTTGGCTAAGCACAATTGCCATGCTAAAAGATTTTTGGCATACGGGGCTTGGATACGGCATTGCAAACTTTGGGCGCATGATACCTTTTTATATGTATAGCAAAATCAAAATGATCGAGCATTCGCACAATTTATATCTGCAGATTTTGTGCGAAATCGGCATAGTAGGGCTTATTGCTTTCTTGTCAATACTTGTCGCGTTTTTTGCAAAGAGCATATCGGCATATAATAAGAGCGAAAAAGCTTTCAAGGTCTTGATCGTCGCCGTCGTATCTGGCTGTCTGGCATTTTTATTGCAAGGAATGTTTGATTATTCTTTTTATAACTATAGAGTTTTGTTGCTGTTTTGGGTTACGATAAGTCTTGGCATTGTCGCTGTTAGAGGTGAGGCAAAATGAAAGTATTGCATATAGTGTCCGACACTAACATCGGCGGCGCGGGGATATATATCAAAACGTATTTGCAAGCAAAGTCCGCTAATATAGACGCAAAAGTCGTTATGCCGAGGGACAGTTTGCTAAAACCTGAAATTGAGAAAATAGGGGTTGAAGCTATTGAGGCGGACGGCATATCAGACAAATCCTTTTCGTTTTCTGGGGTTTCTGAATTAAAAAAAATAATCAAATTTGAAGAACCTGACGTTGTGCATACTCATGGTTGCCTATCTGCTAGAATTGCAGCGCGGCTTGCAAAAACGCCGAAAATTGTTTTCACAAAACACACAGCCGTCATGCCGTCGAAGTTTTGGGACAGCGCGCTCGGCAAGATTATAAATAGGATGTTAAACGACTGGCTCGAGAACGACATTATCGCAGTATCGTATGCATCGGTTAAGGATTTGACAAGGACTGGCGTGCCTCGGCGGTTGATAGAAATGCAGTATAACGGATATGAGCCGGCAAGAAATTTTTCTACAGACGAAAAAAGAGAATTCTTGAAGAAACATAATATAGAAGGAAACAAACCGATAATTTCGATTATAGCGCGCCTCGTCAGCCTAAAGGGGCATAAATATTTTATAGATGTCGCCAAAATGTTTCCGCCGTCCGTACAGTTCGTTATCGCAGGGGTCGGGCCGATTGAGCAGGAACTTAAAGAATATGCCGAAGGCGCATCAAATATCAAATTCATCGGTTTTTTAAACGACACAGGCATTTTTCATAGCGTATCGGCAATACAAACCAACTTTTCAAGCACGGAGACATCAAACCTCGCTTTAATCGAGGGGATGAGCTATGGCGTGCCGGCTGTCGTATCTGACGCTGGGGGCAACCCTGAACTTGTCCAAGACGGGGAGAACGGGTTTATATGCCATAGGGAGAACATCCATGCGTTTTATAACAACATAAAGGAATTATTGCAAAACAGCGAGCTTTATGATAAAATATCCGCGAACGCAAAAGAGGTTTTTGAAAAGAGATTCACAGCTAAAGAATTTGCCAAAAATATAGAGAGAGTATACAACGAGGGGGTTTTAAAATGAAAAAATTAAATTGGTTCGATTGGATATTAGTAACGATTTTTGCTATTGTGATTTTAGGTGGCGCGTATTATTTTCTTAAGCCAAAAGCGGCGGAGAAGAAAGCGGAGACGGTGCCTATCGAGATTACTGCACAGTTAGAAAACATTCAATTTGCCCAGCAGAAGACCTTTTTAGAAGGATTCACAGGCGCGGTTACTATCGGCGAGACGAAGCAGGCGCGAGGGAACGTTATCGACATCGAAACAGGCAAGATAGACGACACAAATTTCAGCTATGTCGTGGCAGGGCAGAAAGTTGGTCTTGTTGAAGATAATTGGCTCGCTCAAATAACTATTACGGCAGATGCCGTAAAGACCGACAGAGGATATTTTATAAATGGAGAGCCGGTTGTGCCGGGCAAAAAATACGATTTGATCGGCAAGGGGCTAAATATCAAGCCGACAATCCTGTTTATCAAGGAGGGCAAATAAGATGAGCAAACTAAAACATAAATTCACATGGTTTGACGCTATCATTGCTGTCGCTGTTTTGGCAGTTGTAGCCGGAATATTTTTAAGATTTAGCGGGCGCGCAAAAACTGTGTTTAAGCACACTCCGTTCGAAATTACGCTAGCGATCGCTGAGGCACCGATATACATCGGCAATGAGGCGCAAGATGCAGTCGACAAATGGCTAACATTAAACGAAAAATCATGTACAGATAATTTGGGCAAGATAGTTTCGATAGATGTGCAAGAAGAGCCGATTCGTTATTTAGAGGAGCAAAACGGAAAAACAGTATTTAAGAAAAACCCTGATTTATGCCGCATAATAGTTAAAGCGAGATGCGAAGACGGATACGTCGACGACAAAGGATTTTGGACATCATCGCTATTCAACCTAGGCGTTGGGCAAAAAATTGATGTTAAAGGACCAGGGTTTGGCGCGGAATACGCAATTATTATCGATATTAAATGAAAAAGATTTTCGTAAATAAAAATCAAGTTTTAGGTGAACATATCGCGCTCGACAAATTTCAAATCAATCATTTGAATGCGCTGAGGCTCGATAATGTAATCGCTTGTGACGAAGAATTTGATTACGATTGCGTATTTTCGGGCGATAAGCTTTTGGTAAATGAGAAAAACCCTGCCACAGGCGAGCTTGGATATGATTTATCATTATATATATGCTTTCCAAAAGGAGATAAAATCAATAAAATCGTCGAACAAGCGTCGCTTATTGGCGCAACAAAAATAGTGCCTGTTATATCCGAATACGTGCAGGTCAGTAAATCTATAGCCTGCAAAAAGATAGACAAACTTAAAAAAATCGCGATCGAAGCAGCCGGCGTTGCTGGCAGGGGCAAGATACCCGAGATATGCGAGCCAATAGATTTTAGAGAAATTTTTGAAAAAGAAGAGAGAATAATATTAGCCTATGAAAAAGAAAAAGAAAATAAAATTACGAGTGAATTGGTGGCGGGTGGCAGCGTTGGGGTTGTCGTTGGCGCTGAGGGTGGCATCTCGGCAGAAGAAGCTGAATATGCAAAAGAAAAAGGCGCAAGAATAATCACTCTTGGCAAGTTGGTTTTAAAGGTTGAGCTTGCCGCGGCAGCAACCCTAGCAGTAGTTATACACGAAAAGGAGAAATAAAGATGAACAACAAGCATAAAGACAAATTCAAAAAACGTGGCGAGAAAAAACAACTAAAAGTCCATATTGCGGACGTTTTTATATACCAATTTATCATTGCAATCGGACTTTGCATCATCACTTTTATCGACATGCACCTCTTCTCCAATTTCCAAACCGTGATGCATCGCGTCCATATCTGGACATTTGTTGGCACCGCTTTTTTAGCAGGGCTATTTTATTTCTTGGAAGTGCGATACGAAGTCCCTAAAGGATATATTTGGGCAAAACGCTGGTTTTTCATGTTCGCCCTCGGCTCGGGTCTGTTATGTTTGCATCTGCTACTAGGTTATATAAAATTCAATTGGTTTTTGGGAATCCGTGAATTCATGGGGTTCGGCTCGGAATATAAAGCAATATTTTGGATGTACGCATATATCGGCATCGGCGTTTTGGTTTGCTTCGTATTATACTTAATCAAAGATTGGAAATTAAGAGATTATGACGAAGACTAAAAAGATTAAAGACGGGGTAAATCTCTATTTTTTGGAGTCAAATGAATTTAAAACAAACAGGATTGTTATTAATTTTCACGCAGCTTTGGAAAAAGAGGCGGCGAGCTACGGCGCGCTTTTATCCGCGCTCTTGGTTCGCGCGAACAAAAAAATTCCAACAACACTGGAGCTAGAACACACTCTATCCGAGCTTTATGGCGCGCGAATTTTCTCGGGATACACAAAGCACGGTGATGGCGTTTGTTATTCGTTCGGAATTGATATATTAAAAGATAAATACGCTGGCGAGCCGGTTGAAGAAAAAGGCTTAGAGATTTTGGCGGACTGCGTGCTACATCAAGACGACTTCAACGAGGAATATTTTTTCCAAGAGAAGCAAAACCAAATAAACTCAATCCATGCAAAAGCGAACGATAAAAAAGAACTCGCGCTGACAAAACTAATCGAACTTATGGCCCCAGATGAGCCATATTCTGTTTGCGAAGATGGGGATATAGATGTTATTTCCGGCATCGAACTAGAAGATTTGATAGACTTTTATGATTATAAATTTTTAAAGCTCCCTTGCGACATTATTTGCTCGGGCGAGTTTGACATCGATAAGACGACGAAAAAAATTTCCGAGATTTTCGATAATTATATAGTAGAAACAGCATCGCCGCGTTCTAGTTATCACGAATTTGTCTGCGAGAAAAATCTTGTCGAGAAAGAAGAATTAAGCCAAAGCAAGCTTGCTCTTGGTTTTGTATTAGGCGAAGGAACACACGAAGAAAAGACGATATTTAACGCGATTTTCGGCGCAACGCCATATTCGAAATTATTTGTTAACGTACGCGAAAAAATGAGCCTTTGCTATTATGTTAGCTCAAAAATAAGCTTGTTCAAAAACGTCATGGTCGTCGAAAGTGGTATAAACTCAAGCGATTTTGAAAAGGCGAAAAAAGAAATTTTGGTGCAATTAGAGGCCGTTAGCAACGGCAGTTTTGACGAAAAAGACATAGATGATGCGAAAAGAGCGGTGTTGCAAAGTTTGAAATCAGGCAAGGCTGGGCAGGCGTCTCGCGAGCAAATGTTCATCAAAGATTTAATTTTAGGCAGGGAATTGGACGAGCAGGCGCTAGCGAACGTGGGCCGAGACGCTATAGCGAATGTTGCAAAAGGCGCGAGGCTAGAGGCGACATATTTAATGGAGAATAAATAGATGGATACGAAAAATTTTGAGAAAATCGGCGAAAAGTTAATAACATTCACGCATGAATTCGGCTTGCCAGTTTTTTATGTGCCGAAAGCCACGGGGCGCACATACGCGTGTTTAACGACCAAATATGGCTCGACCGACAATCATTTTATAGCCGGCGACGAGATCCGCGTTCCTGATGGAATCGCGCATTTTTTAGAGCACAAAATGTTTGAACAGCCAGACGGTAGCGACGCTTTCACGGCCTTTGCTGCGACGGGCGCAAACGCGAACGCGTATACGACATGGACAAACACGGCATATCTCTTCTCCTGCGCAGAATATTTTGAAGAGAATTTAGACATCCTAACTGACTTTGTCTATAGCCCTCATTTCACGAAAGAAAACGTTGCTAAAGAGCAGGGTATAATCGCTCAAGAAATCAAAATGTATGAGGATAGCCCTGCATGGCGCGTGTTTTTCAACCTGCTGGACGCGATGTATAAAAACAACCCAATCAAGATAGATATTGCAGGGACTGTCGAGAGCATAAACAAAATAACACCAGAGATTTTATATGATTGCTACAACACTTTTTATAACCCTGCAAATATGTATTTATGCCTTTCGGGCGATATTGATTTCGAAAAAACGATAGAGATTTTGGACAAAAACCTACCGAAAAAAGCACCGCAAAATATAGAGAGGATATACCCTGTCGAGCCTGAGGGAATACACAAAAGCTATGTCGCCGAGAAGAAACCAGTCTCAGTGCCGATGTTTTTGCTAGGATTTAAATGCGATAGTTCGAGCGCAAGGGAAGACATTATTCTCGACATGGCGACGCAAATTTTGTTCGGCTCGTCGTCTAAATTTTATCAAGAGCTATACAACAGCGGGCTAATAAACGAGACGTTTGAAGCGGAGTTTTCCAATGAAAAGATAGCGAGCTTCGTGTCTATGGGTGGTGTCGCGAAGAGCCCTAAAGCCGTCCACGAAGAAATTTTGAAATATATAAACAAGAAAGAATTTGATTTCTCTAGCTTTGATATTACTAAAAAAATGCTCATCGGCGAACATTTTAGAACATTCAACGACCCTATTCAAATCGGTAGAGCGCTTTCGAATAATTTAGCACTAGGATACGACGTTTTCGAATATTTAAACGATTTAGAATCGATAACAAAAGACGAAGTGGCATCTTGCGCGGAAAAGATTTTTGCAGAGAATAATTCAGTGCTTTCGGTGATTCAAGGTGAATAATATGCAGATATCGTTTCCAAATTTAAAACTGTTTTTTAATATTAGCCCCATCGCGTTTTCCATCGGCCCGGTAGACATACATTGGTATGGAATAATAATGTCGCTCGCATTTTTATCATCACTAGTTTTTTTGATATATAACGCAAAGAAAAAAGGCTTGGATCTGGACTTCGTCGCAAACGCTTTTATG
>NZ_BDHD01000049.1:0-12644 GCF_054786075.1 Treponema sp. R6D11
TTTCCCCGCCGTAATACCCTTTTTTGTAAGTATATTGATTGAGCGGTGTCCCCCACATTTACAGATCGGCGCATTTGGAGGGCAAATACAGTCTTTATTCATAGTTCGCAGGAAATTCTTTACAATTCTGTCCTCTATTGAATGAAAACTGATAATACCGAGCCGTCCCCCCGGCTCGATAAGCCTTAACGCCGCCTCAAGGATCGATGGAAGCCGTGAAAGCTCTCCGTTTGTAGCAATACGCAAAGCCTGGAATGTTTTAGTAGCCGGATGTACCGGTCCGTGCCTGTAAGAAGCCGGAACCGCCCTTGCTACCAGATTAGCAAGAGCCGAAGTTGTCGTTATTGTCGATTTTTGCCTTTCATTAACGATTAACGAGGCAATTCTGCGTGAATAACGCTCATCGGCGTTATTGTAGAGCAAATCCGCCAATTCCCTCTCCGGAAGACGTGCCAAAAGTTCAGCCGCCGTAATTCCCGTAGAAGTATCAATGCGCATATCAAGATATTCATCTTTTTCAAAGGTAAAACCCTTGCCGCTTTTCTTGTAATGATAAAAACTTACGCCTAAATCAAAGAAAATCGTATCGGGTCTCTTAAATTGGGACGGATAATCCGTTAAAAAGTCAAACGACCAACCGCAATGGAAATAAATGCGGTCTGCGAAGGGCTGTAATCGTTGTTTTGCAATTTCAAGAATTTCTTTATCAGCGTCTATGGCGATTAACTTTAAGTCGGAGTATTTTGACATCATTGAATAACTGTGACCGCCCTCGCCTGTATTGCAGTCGATAAGGAGTTCGTTACTTCCCCTAGGACCAAGCAATTCGAGAACTTCATTTAGCATAACGGGCGTGTGAACATATTCTGTCATTCTTTATTTCCGCCTCCGCTGTTTTTTAATTTACTTGCAATCTCTTCGGATGCGGAAACAAAATCATCTTTGCTTTCAGAATAATATTTGCGATATGTGTCTTTGTCCCAAATTTCAATATAGTCCCACGCCCCAATAACCAAGCAGTCTTTTGTTAATCCTGCTTCTTCACGATAGTTTTGAGGAATAGGTATTCTTCCGGCTTTGTCGATTTCTACATCCTTTGAATTAAAAAAACGGCGGCGGAAAGCGCGATCTTTCTCGGATAAAATATCAGTATTTTTATTGTACTTTGCTGACATTTCATTATAAATGGTCGTAGGAAAAAGCCACAAACATTTTTCTTTTTCATAATCACATGGTTTGATGGTAAGTTCAGCTTCGCTTAAAATTTTGCGTAACGCTGCGGGAAGACTTATTCTTCCTTTTTCATCAAGAGTAACTTCAAATTGTCCCTTAAAGTTATATCCCACTTTTTCCTACTTTCTCCCACTTAATCCCATTTGTTTACCATTTTATAGGAATTTTATCATTCGTCAACCACTATTCATAATATTTTTTCAAAAAAATGAAAGATTTTTGTCGATTTAACTATACATGTATGTAGTACAAGGCAAAAAACGCTAAATTTGCGTATTTTATGGCGTTTTTTGGCGTTTTATCGTATTATTAAGCATGCATATTAGTGAATATTTTCTAGTTTTTCCCGAAGGAGATGTCCAGGAAGTACAGGGGCGACTACCTTTTAACTCTCTTGTAGACATGAACGGCAATGTACTCAGCCTGCCCCTTCCGACAAACAAGATGATTGTTTTTAAGGTTGCGGGAATTAAGACCGAAGAAAGAACAGGCGTAAGTGAAACTTATCATTTTTTAGATTTGCTTAGCGCCGAGGAATTACTTGAGTACACAAAAGACAATAGGTACTAATAACGAAAGCTCTCTGCACCGCTCTTTAAAATTCCAATACGCGGGTTCCGGCGGAAAAACCGAGGTTGAAGTAGGCAGTTTTGTCGCCGACGGCATAAGAAAAGACGGCGAATATATCGAGGTTCAAACGGGGAGTTTTGGACCGCTTAAAAAAAAGATAAAAGAGTTTGCCGCCGTCGGCAAAGTGCGTATTATTCACCCCATAGCGGTAACAAAAACGATTGAAGTCCGCGCCAAAGACGGAAAATTGCTATACCGCAGAAAAAGTCCCATACACGGAACTCCTTGGGACATTTTTGACGCTCTCCTATACGCTCCCGAATTGCCTCTTATCAAAGGCGTAACCATAGAAATCGCTATGGTAGACATTACCGAAAAGCGAGTAAAAGACGGCAAGGGAGCGTGGCGACGCAAGGGAATCAGCATTAAGGACAAAGAGCTCTCGGCTTTTCACGAGAGTATCCTTTTGGCAAAACCAAAGGATTATCTGCGTTTTATTCCTTTCAAGAAAACGGAAGAATTTACCGTTTCGTCCCATGCCGAGAAGTCGGGTATAAAAAGCCATGTGTCTAGAAAGGCGTTATATACGCTGACTAAGATGAATTTGATTAAAAAAGTCGGGAAAAAGGGGAACGCTTGGGTTTATGTAAGAAGATAAAATCTCAAGTTTTTCGCAACAATTCCATTGGTTTTAGTTTTCCTGCCCTGCGCGCGGGTATCCATGAGGCGAGTACGGAACAGAAAATAGCGAAAAACCAGATAATAAACACTGTTCCCCAGTCGATTATTATGGGGATTGTTTCAAGGTAAAAACCGGGATCCAGTATTTTTACCTCACCTCCGTGAAAAATACCGGAAATAAAAGTTAAGAATTTTTCCAAAGAGCGAATTAATATATTGATGTTGCTGCCTATCAACAGCCCGAATGTAATACCGATAACGCCGCCTATAAATCCTGTAAGGAAACTTCCCCAAAGGAAAATATCGGTAATGCCTTTTATGCTTGAGCCTGATATTTTTAAAATTGCTATATCTTTTTGACGTTCTATAACCAACATGCTTGTAGCGGAAGAAACATTAACCGCGGCTACAATTACTATCAATGTCATAATAAACAATAAAAGTTGTCTGGTAGTTTGATAAGAACTGTACTGAGATCGTAATAGCTCTTGCCAAGTATAAATGCTGTAATTACTTGCCAATTTTGAGTTTAATTCCCACGCGATTATATCGGCTTTTTTATACGGATCGTCAATTTTAATAATATAATTTGTCGAAGGTTCCTGTGAAAAAACACGCTTAGCTCCTTCCAAACTGATTATGCACCATAATGCGTCAAGCTCGTTATATCCGCATGATATTACCCCAGAAACTGTAAAAGAAGCGGTTTTTGGAGTTACTCTGCCGGTTTCTGTCTGAGTAATAGTCATAAGACGCACAGTATCGCCTATTTTTACATTTATATTATTTGCCAGAGTTTCACCTAACACAATTTCCCTGTCTGACTGCGGTTTGCTTTTGCCGTCTATTATTTTTAATAATGCGGCGCTTGCAGGATCGTCCCAAAACGAAGTTTCAATCGCACGTACAGAAACGCCTGTTTTTCCTTTTTTACCCGCTAAAACGCCCATTCCGCGCTGTTCCGCCCATACTCCCCTTATGCCGTCTATTTCGCCTATTCCCTTTGTTGTTTTCTCAAAACCTTCGTAATTATTATAATCTAAAACCTGCAGATGCCCCGTCCCAAGCTCAAGATACCTGTCCGTAATGCCCCTTATCATTCCATCAGCGACAATTAATGTTACAATGATAGGAACAAGACTGACGGCTATTCCCGCCGCCGCTCCGCGCAAGTAGCGCACTCCTTCTTTGGCTCTGCCCCATACATATCTTATTGCTATAAAAAATGACACTTGCTTTTTCAAATTTCTTCCTCTGATAATTGACCGTTTACCAATGTAAATCTTACAGACGCCCTTTGCGCCACTTTTTTATCATGCGTAACTACAATTAAGGTTTTTTTTCTTTTTTGCGCGCTTTCATACAACAATTCCGCCGCAATTTCGCTGTTTTGCGGATCTAAATTTCCGGTTGGTTCGTCAGCGAGAATCAGCACGGGATCGTTTACCATGGAACGCGCTACCGCTACCCTTTGACGTTCCCCGCCTGAAAGTTGTGATGGAAAATGCCCGCTTCTATCTTCCAATTTAACGTCAGCTAACAACTGTCTTGCCCTGTCAATCGCTTCTTTTTTACTTACTCCGGCGATGTAAGCGGGAAGCATAATATTTTCCAACGCCGTAAAATCTTTTAAAAGATAATGAAACTGAAAAACAAAACCCGTTTGCGTGGAGCGATATACGGAAATTTCTTTTTCCGAGAGCGATGTAATATCCGTGCCATTTAAAAATACGCTTCCCTCATCGGCTTTATCAAGACCGCCTATGATATTTAAGAGCGTACTTTTGCCGCTTCCGCTTTGCCCGCTTATTGCTACGGATTTACCTTCTTCAATTTCAAAATTAATGCCTTTCAGGATATGAAGCGTCTCGGTTCCTGAAACATAATTTTTTACGATGTTTGTTACTTTAAGTAAAACATTTTCATGCGTATCATTCATAACGCAATACCTCCGCCGGTTGTATATTAGATACTTTTCTTGACGCAAACCAAGCCGCCGCAAGAGCGGATAAAAGCCCAAACATAAATATAAGCGTTACTTCAAAAGGAAGAAGCCGCGAAGGTATTTCTTTTATGTAAAATACCGCGGGGGAAAACACGGCAAAATTTCCCGCTGTTCCCGCTCCAAGCGAACCTGCCAATATATTTATAATATTTATAAACAAATTTATAATACCTTCTACTAATGTAAAAAAGCCTGACATATTTAAAGCTATCATCAATCCAAAAAACAAACCTATAGACGCGCCTGTAAGCCCTATGATAGCTCCGTCAAGAACAAATACAAAACGCACCGCCATTCGCGAACCGCCTACGGCGCGTAATAAGCCAATTTCCTCCCGTCTTTGTAAAACCGATCTTCTTTGCGCCTGAAAAATATTTAACCCCACAACAATAAAAATAAGCCCGACAAGTATAAACATAAACAGTTTTTCCGTTCTAAGAGCGCCAAAAAAAGAACGGTTATAATCGCGCCAACTGGTTATTTTTATATCTTTATAAGCTGATAATCTTCTTTTTGCCTGTTCCAAAATTGTTTTATCCGAAAAACGGTTCGCGAGTTTTACTCCCAATATTAAATCACATTCGTTTTGTATGAATGAATTACTTTCTATGTTAATAAAAGCCCAACTACAGTCATATTCATAATATCCTGTTCTGAATATTCCCGTAACTTCTCCGTTTAAACTGCTTCCGGCTTCCTGAGATAAAATGCCTGTCAGCGAAAAAAGCGTTATCTCGTCTCCTACAGAAAGACCCAATCTGTAAGCAAGTTCGGAACCCAACAATATATTTTTGTTATTTGAAAGATCAAAACTGCCGTCTTCAAAATCAAGTTTACTGTTCATTGCTTTATCTATTTCCAGAGTGTTTTCGCCAAGCCCTCTTATCAATACGGCTTGCTGATTTAAGCGTTTTCCCTTTGCTATAGCCTGATATTCCTTAAAAGGAACCGCCGCTTTTACTCCGGGAATCCCAAGCATAATTTCCTGTATTTCCTTAATATTTTTTTGATCAAAAGACTCTACGCGCAAATGAAACGATGAAACCTCTAAAATACTTTCTATAAAACCTAATTGGAACCCGTTCATAACGGCGATAATCACTATCAGGGCAAGCACTCCTACAGCTATTCCCAAGACAGCCAAAACGGGAGAACTGCTTCGTCCCTTAAAAATATAACGCGATGCTACAAATAATACCCATGACTTTTTCAATTTCTTACCCTAGTTTCAGATATTTTTCTTCCGTCTTCCCAAACGGCGCGAAGGACTACGGCATTGTTCATATAAAGCTCCTCAATTTCCGTATCTCCTTCTATTAAAACAACCCTTTCCAAAACGCCGTTTTTAAAATTTTTCTCCTGAGTCATCTCTCCGTCTCTATTATATCCGTATTCAGCCGATAAGATTGTTTCTCCTTCTGTCTTTACCGTGGATACAATACGATTATCTTTCCATGTATTTTGTATTGTCCATATTAATTTATTTTCTTCATCATAAAGAGTTTGCCCTAAAATCCTGCCTTTGTCATCTATATTAAAATTCATTTTATAGCCGTCGCTGACGGATATATTTCCAAAGAAATCAGGATATAAATTAATTCTTTCGTTAAGCATGATTCCTGATTTTATGGAATCCATAATACGACGAGGGAAAGATACCGTAGCGGGAGTAAGAGATATTTCATCTTTAAAAATACGCTCTATATTTCTTAAAGAAAAAGAACGGTTGTAACGGTAATAATCCGTGTAAGTCTCTTTAAAATTATTATCATTTTTAAGTGAGATAGAATACTCGGCAGTTACTAAAAGATTATCTTTTAACGCATATTCCGTCTTTTCTACTTTTCCGTCCTCATAAAATTTATATTCCGACGTTAAAAAGTAATTTTCGTCAAATATCTCTATAAATCCTTTTCTGTTTTTTACATCTTTTTCTATAACTATTTTTTCTTCGCCGTTTTCCTGTTCTTCTTCGTCTTTTTCTTGCGCTACTTCAGTTTCTTCTTCCGTAATTTTTTGCGCCGTTTGCTCAGTTTCAATTTCCGGTTCAGGCTCAAAAAGAACGGCATTAAGTCTTGTATTGGCGTTTTCGTCCTTGAATATCCACTGTGTCCTTGTTTGTTCGCCGTTTTTATACAAAATACGGACTTCTGCATAATAACTTTCATTAAAATAGGGTAAAAGATATTCGGGTATTTCTTCATCTGACACATAGTTTATTGCTAACGCGTATTGGTAACGCAACGCTTTAAAACGCGAGCTTATTTCCTCTAATGCCATACCTGCGGAGTTTGAACGGAACCAACGCGCGGGTTTTATCCAGTTGTTTTTATCAAAATCTTTATTTAAATCAACTATTAATTCTTTTTCTTCGGGATCTACAACAGGCAATACCTCCTCTATTTCTTTAGTTAAGGCAATAATTGCCGTAAAGAATAATAAAACGAGAAAAACAATAAGTATTATTTTTTTATTCGATACCCGCAAATTCCCTCGCAAATTTATGAGGATCAAATAATTCTATATCCCCGTATTTTTCGCCTGTGCATATATACGCTACAGGCAGTTTTAATTCCGACGCCAAAGAAAAGACTACTCCGCCTTTTGCAGTGGAATCGTATTTTGTCAATATTACCCCGTTAAGCGCAACCGCGTCGTGAAATATTTCCGCCTGAGCGAAGGCGTTTCTTCCCGTAGTCGCGTCCAGCACAAGGTATTTAAGATAATTCGCGCCACCCGCTTTTGTCTCCACTACTCTGTCAATTTTGCGTAATTCTTCAACTAACGCCGATTTTGTATGCATTCTTCCGGCAGTATCAGCGATAACTACATCTGCCCCGCCCGACTGCGCGGCTTCCAGCGCGTCATAAACTACCGCCGCAGGGTCTCCGCCTTGTTTATGAGCCACTACCCGCGTATTTAGTTTTTCCCCGTGTATTTTTAATTGATCAATCGCGGCGGCTCTGAACGTATCCGCCGCGGCGAGTATGGTTTTTTTATTTAACTTTGTATTGTAAAGGTTGGAAAGTTTTGCGGCGGTAGTTGTTTTGCCTACTCCGTTTACGCCAAGGAGCAAAATAGCCGTTAGTTTTTCCGCAATATCAGCGGTAACAACCGGCGCTTTTTTTAATTCATCTTCCAGTAATTGAGCCAATTTATCGGGTAACGCGACAGAGTTGTCTTTTTTATAATACTCTTTTAATTGTTCTACTGTTTTATACGCCTGTGAAGCTCCAAAATCGCCTTCTATTAATAAATCGCAAAGATCTTCGAATAGTTCTTCATTAATTGCAGGTTTTCCGCTAAAAAAATTCTTTATCTTTTCGCTGAATTTCATTTAGACCTGCCGGTATTTACAATAGGCGTCGAATCTCTGCCCGAAACATAGATATAAGTAATCATGCGTATAATTCCATATAAAGAGGTAACTCCAAAGGCAATTAAGGCTCCTGATTGAAATCTATTCCAATTATCTCTGCTATCATAAAGATCTTGAGTTGCAGTTTTTCTACTCATAGTAATAGCGTTTTGCGCGCCCATAAACGAATAATAACCAACCCATGCGGCAATACCTGAAAGCCATTGACTGCCCCACGCCCAGTAATACCCTCTGCGCGCTTTGTCCACCGCGCCTTTTTTATTCGGTTGGGATAGTTTAAATGATATTGTTTGGTTGTAATCAATAGAATCTTTTGATTTAAAAACTGCCGAGCCTCTCTTTCCGTTGTCCGCTTCTATTTCAATATATTCAAAACTATTTGCGGGAACTCTGAGAGTTAACGGCGATTCCCCGACATACAATGAGCCATGATATACATGACCTTCTGTCTTACTTGAAATATCTGTATTCACATACTTTATGGGGTTAAGTCTAATATTAATTTGCGTAAGCTGTCCGGAAACAAGCTCTGTCTCCAGAACAATGCTTTCATGTTCCGGCGCTGACGCATCTAATGTTATTTTTCCGGGAGGATATTCCGTTAACTTGGTTTCACCTTTACCGGCAAATGATTGATTAATTAATATTAATGTTGTTTCAGGTTCAGTATTTATCGCCACAGCAGAAGGAGCGTTTCCAGAAAGTATTATCATTAATTTTCGCGTAATTTCATCAATAGTAGCGTTAATATCGGTATACGAAAAAATATAATTTTCTTCCCAAACAAAGGAGCGTGTATAAATGGTATAAAGTTTCAGCGTTAAAGAATATCTGCCGTAAAAATCCGTAATTTGTCCCGCTAAAAAGGCATCTACTTTTTGGGCGGAGCAAAACCTTCTTTCACCGCCCTTTGACGGAGGCTCCGGAAAGGCAAGATCAATATTGCCGGAAAGTAATTTAAAAACAGGCTCTTTATTTATAAGCGGAGCGTTTTTATCAATTTCATCAAGATTTTCTCTTATTTTTTTTATATCAACATCTATTTTTTTTACGCTCTGATTATATTTCCAGTTGGCTTCTCCCTGATAAATAAGTTTTGATCTTTCTTCCATCTTTGTAGAAAGAGTTTTTGCCGCAGTTGAGCGATCGCGCTCCCATGCATACGCTTCGTAATAAGCGTATTCAGGCGATATGCGCGTACGATAATTTATTGAGCTTAATCGATCTGTCAATTCTCTTGATATTACACCTGAAATATTTGTTTTATCAACAGGAAGAGAACTTGAGTCAAATTTTGTTAAGCATAAATACCATTCGTCATTTTGCGTTTTAACTTCAGTTTCATCGGTCTTACCCTTTGCGAATAACGACGTTGTTAAAATGAGAAAAATTAAAAATAAAAAACAACGCTCTCTTTTCAATTCATCTCTCCATTACGCCATGAAAATCTTAAATACTCCTCGATAAATGGGTCAATATCGCCGTCCATTACAGCTTGGATATTTCCCTTTTCAACTTTTGTGCGGTAATCTTTTACCATTGTATACGGCTGAAACACATAGGATCTTATCTGATGTCCCCATGAAATATCCTTTTTCTCCTGCGAATATTTTTCGTTTTCTTTTTCCTTCTCATCTTTGTAGTACTCGTAAAGCCGCGCTTTAAGCATACTCATGGCAATAGCGCGGTTTTTTATCTGACTGCGCTCGTTCTGGCAGGCGACAACTATTCCCGTAGGCAAATGTGTAAAACGAACCGCGCTGTCCGTCTTGTTTACATGCTGCCCACCTGCGCCTCCTGAGCGGTAGGTGTCTACACGCAAATCTTCGGGTTTTATGTCTACTTCGATTGTATCATCTATAACGGGAAATAGGTAAACGGAGGCGAAAGAGGTATGCCTGCGGGCGTTTGCGTCAAATGGGCTGATTCTTACAAGCCTGTGTATCCCCGACTCTCCTTTCAAAAAACCATAGGCATAGTCGCCATCTATGCGGCAGGTGGCGGACTTTAGCCCACCTTCGGCTTCTTGTTGGTCAACTTCTTCAACTGTAAAGCCCTTTTGCTCCGCCCAGCGAAGGTACATGCGGTAGAGCATTTGCGTCCAATCACAGGCTTCAGTCCCGCCCGCACCCGAATGAACGGTAAGAAAGCAGTGGTTTTTGTCCATTTCGCCCGTCATAAGTTCAAACATATTCTGTTTTTCATAGCGGGCGTTTAAGTCTTTGATTGTTTTTTCCAGCCCTGAACTTTCGCTTTCGTCTTTTGCCTCAGTAGCCAATTCAAAAAGGGTTTGCAAATCGGTAACTTCATCTCGCAGGGCTTTCCACGGCTCGTATCTGTTTTTAAGACTTTTTAGGGAAGCCATTGTTTTTTCGACTGTTTCCTGGTCGTTCCAAAAGCCCGGCTCGGCGGTTTTTGCCTCGACTTCGGCTATACGTTGGGCAAAAGAAGCGTCTTCAAAGACGCCTCCAAGTTTCGTTTATTTTTTTATTTAAATCGGCAATGGGCGCGCCCAATTCGGTAAGTAGCACTGTAATCTCCTGCCTTAATTTTATTGGAAATTGATTATTATTTCAACCACGAACCACACGAACCAAGTCGAACCACGACGAGATATGGAGTAAAAGTTCGTGTTGTTCGTGTGGTTTGTGGTAGAATTCTTCCTCAATACAATGCTATTCTTACCATATATGGACAAATTAATCATCAAGGGAGCACGTGAGCATAACTTAAAAAACATCGATCTTGAACTTCCCCGAGACAAACTTATCGTTATTTCAGGGCTGTCGGGGTCGGGCAAAAGCTCTCTGGCGTTTGACACAATTTTCGCCGAGGGGCAAAGGCGGTATGTGGAAAGCCTGTCAGCCTACGCAAGGCAATTTTTGGGGCGCATGGACAAGCCCGACTTGGACTATATCGAAGGGCTTTCCCCGGCAATTTCTATCGAGCAAAAAACCACGCACCGCAACCCGCGTTCCACTGTCGGCACTGTAACTGAAATTTACGATTACTACCGCCTGCTTTATGCCAGAATCGGCGTACCTCACTGCCCTGTCTGCGGAAAGGAAATCCGAGAACAGCCTGTGGACTCCATAATCGAGACAATTTTGCAATTTAAGGAAGGGGCGAAAATACAACTGCTCGCTCCCGTTATTCGAGGGAAAAAAGGTGAACATCAAAAAATAGTAGAGGACGCGCGCAAGGCGGGTTTCGCCAGGGCAAGAATAGACGGAGTTCCCGTAAACTTGGACGAAAATATAAAGTTGGACAAGCAAAAAAAACATACGATAGAAATTATCGTTGACCGTCTTGTAATTGGAAAAGAGATACGCTCTAGGTTAGCGGAGTCAGTAGAAACCGCCTTGCAAACGGCGGACGGTCTTATGCTGGCATTGGTAAATGAGGACGGGAAAAATACGGAACATTTTTTCTCGCAGAAAAATTCATGCCCCGACTGCGGAGTGTCTATCCCTGAATTACAGCCTAGACTTTTTTCGTTTAACAACCCCTTTGGAGCGTGTCCCGGCTGTACAGGGCTTGGCGCGAAACTGGAATTTGATCCCGACCTTGTAATACCCGACCGTTCGCTTTCCTTTAACGAAGGCGGCGTTATTCCATACAACCCGGACAGCGCATGGAACCGCAGCAGGTTTCAAAGCCTTGCCAAACATTACAACTTTAGCCTTGATACGCCGTTTAACAAATTGCCAAAAAAAATAACAAACGCTATTCTTTACGGCAGCGACGAAGATATAAAAGTCCGTTATGTGAACCGCGAAAAAACAGGGCATTTTGAATACCAGTCAAAATTTCCCGGTATTCTGGAAGAGCTTAAACGCCGTTATCTTGAAACCCAGTCGCAGGGTATAAAAGACTGGCTTGAAAAATTTATGAGCCAAAAACCCTGCGAAGACTGCGGCGGCAAAAGGTTAAAACCAGAATCGTTAGCTGTAACTGTAGCCGGAAAAAATATTTGGGAACTGTCCCAACTTTCCGTAACGGACTCTCTTAAATTTTTTGAAACAATCAAATTAAACAAAAACGAAACTAAAATCGCGCATCAAATAATGAAGGAAATTAACGCCCGCCTTGGGTTTATGCAAAATGTCGGTCTTGACTATCTCAGCCTTGAGCGTAAAGCCGCCACTCTCTCAGGCGGTGAAGCCCAACGTATAAGGCTTGCGACTCAGATAGGCTCAAGTCTTGTTGGTGTTCTTTACATTTTAGACGAGCCTTCCATTGGGCTTCACCAAAGAGACAACCAACGCCTGATAGACACTCTGCTCTATCTGCGAGACCTTGGCAACACGCTGATTGTTGTAGAGCATGACGAGCAAACCTTACGCACTGCGGATCATATCGTAGATTTAGGACCGGGAGCGGGCGTACACGGGGGACGCGTAGTCGCGCAGGGAACTCCTGATGACGTAATGAAAGTTAAGGAAAGCCTTACAGGGCGGTATTTAGCAGGTGAATTAAAAATTGACATTCCAAAAAAACGGCGAGAAGATAACGGCGTATTTATCAAATTAAAGGGCGTAAGCGAACATAACCTAAAAAATATTAACGTGGAAATTCCGCTTGGGATTTTTACCTGTATTACGGGTGTTTCAGGCTCTGGAAAATCCACCCTGCTTTCAGACGTACTCTACCCCGCTCTAGCCAATAAAGTTTACGGCTCAAATCATGCCGAAGGCGCTTACAAAAGACTGGACGGCGCGGAATATATCGACAAAGTAATTGATATTGATCAAAGTCCGATAGGCAGAACGCCGC
>NZ_BDHD01000050.1:0-12354 GCF_054786075.1 Treponema sp. R6D11
CACCTATGCCACGGCCCATGGGCTGGCGGGCCGGGCGCTGCAGGCGGCCGACTATGCGGCCTACGCCATGGTCTATGGCGAGGGCGGCCACGGCGCCGTCACGGACCGGGAATCGTTCGAGCCCGAGTACCAATGGCAGGCGCGCTGCCTGGCCTCGCTGGCGCAGGCCGCTCAGCAGCGCACGTAGCACCAGGCCGACTGCTGCAGCAGGGCCAGTGACTCGATCCCGCCCTGCGGCAGCACGCGCATGCCGGCAGGCGCCTCGCGGCCCAGCTTCCTGAGCGTGTTCGGGCAGACCAGCGCATGGGCCAGGGCGGCCGCATCCAGATGCTGCGGCGTGCCCGGCGCAGCGTCCAGCAGCGCCTCGACGGCCGGGCCGTTGATGACGATGCGGACTTCGGCACCGGGCCGGTCCTGGCGCAGATTGGCCAGATTGCTGCGTGCACGGGCCAGGGCGCCGGGTGTGGGCGCATGCAGCACGATGCGCAGCGGCGACGCATCCGGCCGGGCGGGGAACAGGTCGCTCCAGTCGCTGGAGGCGGTGGAAGCGGCGGGAGAACGGCTTGTGCTCATGGTCGTCCTCGTCATTTCCTGCCACGCGGCCCCATGACCTCTTCCAGCAGGCCCGGCGGCAGGCCGGTGCGCACCTGCACCAGCCCCTTGTCATCCTTCCAGACCAGGGCCGGCGTGGCACGCAGGCCCCAGGTGGACATCAGCGAGGCATGGTTGGCCAACACCTGCCGCGTGGCCTGCGGCACCGGGGCCAGCGGCGTGGCGCCCGCGCCCTCTGCGCTGGCGCGGCCGGCCTTGGCATAGGCGCGTGCGTGCTCGGCCAGGGCCTGCTCGGGCTGGCGCGTGGTCAGCAAGGCGGCGGCCTTGCCCTCGCTGCTGGGCTTGAGGATGCCCACCAGAATGTGGCGCAACTGCACCTGGCCGCTCTCCACCCAGGGTCGGGCATCGTTCCACAGCTGGTTGCAATAGGGGCAGTTGGGGTCGGTGAACACATAGACCGTGCGCGGCGCGTCGGCGCGGCCATCCGGTATGGACTGGGCGCGCTGCACATCGCCCCACAGCTGCTCGCCCATGGGCTTTTGCACGGCGGCCTGCAGGGCCTGGGCGTTCACGTCGCGGCCCTGGGCGTCGATCACCGTGCCCAGCACCCAGTGCTTGCCGTCGGGCATGCGGTAGATGGGCACGGGCTGGCGGTCGCGGTAGGCGGCCCAGGCCTTGAGTCCGCCCACGGCCGGCAGCGGTCCCACCAGGGTCAGTCCCTGCTGGGCCAGGAAATCCTCCGATGGCAGCTCGGACGCCGCAGCCGGCAGGGCCAAGGCTGCCGACAGGGCCAGGGCTCCTGCCAGTGCAGGCAGGGGGAACAGGGGGGAAGCGCTCATGAACATTCCTTCAGATGCTGGGCCAGGCTGGCGCGCGACAGCTCGCCCATGCGCATGCCGCACAGCCGGCCGTCGGCGCCATAGAAATAGGTGGAAGGCAGGCCCCGCTGGCGCCAGTGCCGGCCGGCCTGCTGCTGCGGGTCGAACAGCACCTGGGCCAGCGGCAGCGGGGCTGCTGCCTGCTCGCGCCGCAGGTAGCCCGTCACGGCCTCGGCTGACTCGCCCTGGTTGATCCAGATGAAGCGCACATCGGGCCGCTGCTGCTGGGCCTGGGCCAGCACCGGCATCTCGCGTCTGCAAGGCGGGCACCAGGTGGCCCAGAGGTTGATCACCATGGGCTTGCCATCGGCCTGCTGCAGCTGCTGCAGCGAGACCGGCTGCGCCTGCCCGTTGACCAGGGTGAAGGCCGGCAGGGCCGGTGCATCTGCGGAGGGCAGCGCCTGCAGCAGGCTGCCCGGCACCAGCAGGGCAGCCCCCCGCGCCCAGCGCCAGCCCTGTGGCGCGGCGCAGCACCGGGGAGCGGCGGCTGCGCCACAGCATGTACAGCAGCGCGGCCAGCAGGCCGGCCCAGAGGTTCCATCCCCCGTCGCGGATATCGACGACACGGCCTGCGAAGGCCGGCATCCCGCTCCAATCCCAGGGGGCCGGCGCGACCTCGGTCCACCACTGCGCGACATAGGCCAGGCGCGCCGCCAGCAGGCCGGCCAGGGTGCTTTGCCACAGCAGCGCATCCACGGCCTGGCCCGTGCGCCTTTCATTCCTGCGCGCCAGCCACTGCGCCAGCAGCCAGGCCAGCATGGCCACCACCACGCCCATCGGCAGGACCAGCGGGCCCAGCGCCAGGCTGGCAGGCAGGTGCAGCCAGGCGCCCAGCGCCGATAGCGCTGACGGCCCGCCAGGCTCTGCCGGTCCGGCAAGACCAGGCGAAGGCGCCAGCAGCAGGCCGGCAAGCAAGGGCAGGAAGGACGAAAGAAGAGGGGATGACCGGAGATGCATGGGCAAGGAGTTTCAGCCATGCAGGCTGACAGGTCGTGGATGCTGGCAGCGGGGAATTAACGGGGGGTTAACGGCCTCATGGCCTCACGGCCTCACCTGGCTTGCCGGGCGGCAGCGCCACCTCATGCGCTCGCAGGAAAAGGATTTTCTGCAATCGCAAGAAAATCCATCTCATGGATCGAGGGTCAGAACTTATTCCAGAGTGCTGCAAATACGCTGGAAAAAATCACAATGAAGATGGAAATTTTGAAAGCCAACCTGTTTTCCGATGGCATGCAGGGTCGCACCATCTTGTATTTGAAAGTGAGCATGATGGCGAAGAGGATCAGGGCGCCCACGACGGCAAGCCCTATTTGAAGTTCATTCATTGCATTTCTTTCCATTCAGCGGGATATGGGGGCGAGAGCTATGCAGCCCCTTGGGAGGCAAGGGTTGAATTGTGCATTGGTGATTGCAAGATCTACTGCAGTAAATCGCCGGGAGGATTCTGAAATCTTCCAGGATTTTTCTTAGTTGCCATAGGACTGGTCCTGCGTTTTTTCAGATTTTTGAATAGCCAATTATTTTCTGAAGAACCCAAGAATTGCGTTTTGCTCTCAGTCCCTGAAAGTCCCATGGGCACATGGCTGCAAAGCGAGCTGGCGGCCCGAACGTCGCGCCAACGCCTGGCCGCATTCTTGTACGCGTGCCTGCGAGATTCGGCATGCTGGCGCACACCTCGCTACAAATCTGCGATGCTCAGTCGCTTTTCGTTCCCGACTTGGATACAGACGGCGGGGCCTGGCGCCAGGCCCTGCGGACAACAACATGCATGTTCTCTTGGTGGAAGACAACGCGCTGGTGGCCAGCGGCGTGCGAGCCGGCCTGCAGCTGCAGGGCTTTGGCGTGGATACCGTGGCCTCGGCCGGGCAGGCGGATGCGGCCATCCGTTCCTCGCATTTCGATGCCTGTGTGCTGGACCTGGGCCTGCCGGACGAGGATGGTCTCTCGCTGCTGGCGCGCTGGCGCGGCCAGGGCCTGCAGGTGCCCGTGCTGGTGCTGACGGCGCGCGATGCCGTGTCACAGCGCATCGAAGGCCTGCAGACCGGCGCCGACGATTACCTGGTCAAGCCCTTTGACCTGCACGAACTGGCGGCGCGCCTGCATGCGCTGCTGCGCCGCGCGGCCGGCCGCAGCGTGGACTGGATCGAGCTGGGCGAGGTGCGCATCAACCCCGCTGCCGGCCACATCCAGCGCCAGGGCCGCACGGTGGAGCTGTCGCGCCGCGAGTGGTCGCTGCTGCGCGCGCTGCTGCAGTCGCCGGGCCGCATCCTGAGCACCGAGCAACTGCGCGACAGCCTCTACGGCTACAGCCAGGACGTGGAGAGCAATGCCGTCAACGTGCATGTGCACCACCTGCGCCGCAAGCTGGGCCATGAACTGGTGGAGACGGTGCGCGGCGAGGGCTATCGCCTGGGCCTGCACCCATGATGCGCAGCCTGCGCGTGCGCCTGCTGGCATGTCTGTGCCTGGCGCTGTGCACGCTGTGGGGCGGGGTGGCGGCCTGGATGTTCTCGGACATGCGCAACGAGCTGCGCACCGTGCTGGATGACCGGCTGATCGCCTCGGCGCGCATGGTGGCAGGCATCGTCCACCAGTTCCGGCCTGCCCGGGAGCTGCCGCAGGACTGGAGCCCCATGCTCAACGTGATCGCGCGCGACGGCGTGGCCTGCGAGGTCAGCCTGGTGCGCGGCGAGGTCCAGCCCGTGCGGCCCGAATCGGCCCTGCCGCAGGTGCTGGCCAAGACCGAGGGCAGTCCCGTGTTCCCGCAGAGCATGCCGCTGGGCTTCTCGACCATCATCAAGGGCGGCAAGCCCTGGCGCACCTATGTGCTGGAGGACCACGGCGTGCGCATCGCCACGGCCGACCGCATCGATGTGCGCGAGGGCCTGATCCACGGCTTTGCCTACACCATCGTCCTGCCCTTCGTGCTGGCGCTGCTGGCCAGCATGGGGCTGATGTGGTGGGCCGTGACCCAGGGCCTCAGGCCGCTGGAGGCCCTGCGGCGCGAACTGGCGCGCCGCCCGCCCGGCGACGACTCGCCCGTGGCCCAGGGCCTGCAGACGCGCGAGCTGGCGCCGCTGGTGGGCACGCTCAACCAGCTGCTGCACCGCGTGCGCGCCGCCATCGACCGCGAGCGCCGCTGGAGCGACGACGCCGCCCATGAGTTGCGCACGCCGCTCACCGCCATCAAGACCCATGTGCAGGTGGCGCAGATGGCGCTGGCGGCGCCCGGCATGCCTGCCGGCCTTCTGGCCGCGCCGCCCGGCTCCATGGCCCGCGATTCGCTGGCCCAGGCGGGCGAGGGCGTGGAGCACCTGCAGCACACGCTGGAGCAATTGCTGCTGCTGGCGCGGCTGGAGCAGCATGAACCTGGCGCTACCTCCGTGCTGGCCTGCGGCGATGCGCCTGCCGATGCGCTGCAGGCGCTGGACAAGGCCTGGCAACTGGCTGTGAATGCCGTGAGCGCCCAGGCCCCAGCGCCCGCGCTGCGCACATGGCTGGACAACGGCCAGCCCGTGCAGGACTGGCCTCTGGCCATCTCCGAGCCCCTGCTGGTCTCGGCCCTGCGCAATCTGCTGGAAAACGCCCTGCGCCATGCGCCGCAGCATGCCGTGGAACTGGCCGTGCGCCCCATTGGCGCCATGCCGGGCAAGACACAGCAGCCGGGCACAGGCTATGTGGAGTTCACCGTGGCCGACCACGGCCCGGGGCTCAGCGCCGAGGAATGCGAAGAGGCCACGCGGCGCTTTTGGCGCAAGCGTCCCCAGGAGCATGGCAGCGGCCTGGGACTGCCCATCGTGCAGCGCATCGCCGAATGCGCAGGCGGCTGCCTGCTGCTGCAGCCGCGCAGCCTGTGGCGGCCCGAGGAAGGCCAGGCCAGCGGCCTGGTCGCGCGCCTGTCCCTGCCGCTGGCGGACGGCCCGGGCCCGCAGGCCCCGGCCCCCGGCCCGTTAACGCCGGCCCATTAACGCCGGCCCATTAACGCCGGCCCATTAACGCCGGCTTAATCTCGTTTCCGTATCGTGCGGGCCTGGCTGGCCAGCCCTGCGGGCATTGCGCCTTGCGGGGCGGCGGCCGGTATCCCTATTCGATCCTGTCCGCCGCAGCCGCGCGCTCCTCGGTGCGTGGCGCGGACGCATGGCAGGGCAAATGCCTCTTCCCACGATGATCCGCATGAACAAACAGACCCTGTCCCGGTCGTGCATCGCCATCGGCATCTGCATGCTGATGGGCAGCGCCTGGGCGCAAGACGCCGCGCCCAAGGCACCAGCGCCCGCAGCAGCGCCCACAGCTGCGGTGCAAGGCAGTGCAGCAGCCGGCCAGAAAATCGCCCAGTCGGGCACGCCCCAGGGTGCGGCGGCATGTGCCACCTGCCACGGCGCCAAGGGCGAGGGCATGGCGGGCTTTCCCGCCCTGGCCGGCCAGCACGCCGGCTATCTGGCGCGCCAGCTCCAGCACCTGGCCGACGGCAGCCGCCAGGCCCCCGTGATGGCGCCCATGGCCAAGGCCCTGTCGGCCCAGGACCGTGCCGACGTCTCGGCCTATTACGCCAGCCTGCCGCTGCCCATCCAGCCCGTGCGCGGCCCCCTGCCCAAGGGCAAGGACGATGACGGCGCCTGGCTGGTCGAGCGCGGCCGCTGGGCGGACGGCATTCCCGCCTGTGCCCAATGCCACGGCCCGGGCGGCGTGGGCGTGGGCGCCGATTTCCCGGCCATCGGCCACCTGACGGCCGACTACATGCAAAGCCAGGTCGCCGCCTGGAACAAGGGCCAGCGCGAGGCTGGCCCGCTGGGCCTCATGGGCAAGGTCGCGCAAAAGCTCACGCCCGCGGACATCCAGGCCGTGGCGGCCTACTACGCCCGCCTGCATGGCACCAGCTCCAGCACCAGCACCGCAGCCACGGCCTCCGCGCCAGCCAAACCCTGATGGACCGGGAGCCGAACATGTCCGACACACAACCCACCCGCGCCTCCAAAAACTCCAATACCGCCGAGTACGTCGTCGTCGCCTGCCTGTTCGCCGGCCTGGCGGGCGCGCTCGCCTATGGCATGTACATCAGCCAGCCAGACATGCCACCTGCGCCGGCCCGCGTGGGCGCGGTCCCCGCTGCGGCTGCCACCGCAGCCAGGGTCGATGCAAACGCGAATGCCCAGGTCACCTCCCAGGCCGTGAAAGTGGCTGCCGACGGCGAAGCCTTCACACCCCCCGGCGCCCGCGACATTCCCGACACGCCCATGGGCGAGTGGATCCGCCGCGGCGAGGCCATCTTCCTGCGCACGCCGGCCAACGCCGTGGGCTTTTCGGGCAACACCCTCAACTGCGTGAACTGCCACCTGGACGCAGGCCGGCTCAAGGGCGCCGCACCCATGTGGGGTGCCTACCCGCTGTACCCGGCCTACCGCAAGAAGACCAACCACGTGGACACCTTCGCCGAGCGCGTGCGCGGCTGCTTCATGTACAGCATGAACGGCAAGGCCCCCGATGACGGCCACGACATCCTCGTGGCGCTGGAGGCCTACGCCTACTGGATGGCCCAGAAGGCGCCCACGGGCGAGAAGCTGCCGGGTGCGGGCTTCACCAAGGTGGGCAAGGCCGCGCAGGAGCCCAGCTTCGAGCGCGGCGCCAAGGTCTACGAGGCCAAGTGCGCGCTGTGCCACGGCGTGCAGGGCCAGGGCCAGGAAACCGGCGGCGTGACCGTGTTCCCGCCGCTGTGGGGCAAGCAGTCCTACAACTGGGGCGCGGGCACGCATGAGGTGGACAAGGCCGCCAGCTTCATCAAGGGCAACATGCCCTACGGCAACCCCACGCTGGATGACCAGGAGGCCTGGGACGTGGCCACCTACATCAACAGCATGGAGCGTCCCCAGGACCCGCGCTTCACCGGCAACGTGGCCGACACGCGCAAGCAGTTCCACGACACGCCGTTCTCGCTGTACGGCACCGAGGTCAACGGCCGGCTGCTCAAGGGTCTTTGAGCAGGTCGGACAGGCAACGGCAGGCCGGGCGCAGGCCTGCGTTGCCGTACATGGCAGGGCGCTGACGGCCACCCTGCAAACGCATCTGCGCCGGTGCGGCCTTTGCACCAGACGGCGTACGGTCATCGGTTTGACGGCCGGCATTTCATGATTTAATAAGAATCATTCTCACTGATTTGCCAGCGCATCCGGCTTGCACCGCAGCACACCGCCTTGCCGGCAAGCCAGGCCCGTGCCGCACAGGGCCATGCGCAAAGGCCTTCGCGCGACCACCGCGCAATGCTCAGGTTTGCCGAGGAAACCATGACCCAGACCTTGGACGACATTCAGCAACTGGCGCATGAGCACCAGGTGCTGCTGCGTGGCTACGGCCACGCCCAGTTGCGCAGCAGCGAGCTGCTGTGCCTTCAAGCCCAGGAAATAGAGAGGCTGCAAAGGCTGGTGATCCGCCAGCGTGCGGCCTTGATGGCCAAGGAAACCCAGCTGCTGTGGGCGCGCGAGGAGCGCGAGGCGCTGGAGAAGGCCATTCCCGGCCTCTCGCGCCGCGTCACGCTGGCACGGCGCGTGGAGTCGCTGCTGGTGCGCGTGCAGGACCTGCTGCGCGAGCGTGCACGCTGGCAGCGCCAGACGGCCGCGCCCCTGGCCCAGCCCGCCATGCCTGCGCGGGAGCCCGAACAGGACGCCGAGGCCTTCGAGGCCAGCCTGCGCGAGGCCGATCTGGTGATCTGCCAGACCGGCTGCCTGAGCCACGGCGAGTACTGGCGCGTACAGGACCATTGCCAGCGCACGGGCAAGACCTGCGTGCTGGTGGAGCAGCCCGATGCGCTGCGCATTGTCCGCATACACCGGGGTGCCGAAGGCGGCGACAACCCCGCCATGACACTGACACACGGAGACACCACCGCATGACACGCAGCAAGATGCCCCTGAGCCCGGGCGGCGAACCCGAACTGCGCAGCGTCGGCCTGAAGGCCACGCTGCCGCGCATGCAGGTGCTGGAAATCTTCAGGCAGAGCGCATCGCGCCACCTGCATGCCGAGGACGTGTTCCGCCTGCTGGCCGAGCGGCGCGCCGAGGTGGGCCTGGCCACCGTCTACCGCGTGCTGTCGCAGCTGGAGGCCGCAGGCCTGCTGCTGCGCCAGACCTTTGAAAGCGGCAAGGCGGTGTTCGAGCTCAACGAGGGGCCGCACCATGACCACCTGATCTGCCTGCAGTGCGGACGCGTGGATGAATTCAGCAACGACCACATCGAGGCGCTGCAGCACCAGGTGGCCCAGGCCCACGGCTACCGCCTGGCCGACCACCGCCTGGCCCTGTACGGCCATTGCGGCGCGTGCTCGCAGCTGCCACCCGAATCACCGGCACAGCCCGTGCAGGCAAGACAGCCTGCGCTGCAGGACAACGAATGAGCACCAACGACAGATCCCTGACTCCCGAGCAGCGCGCCGCGCTGGACCTGCTGATGTCGCGCCAGTCACGCTGGCCGCTGCAGGAGCCGGCGCCCGGCCCCGGCGTGATCGACACCGTCATCGACGCGGCCTTGCGCGCCCCCGACCACGGCCAGCTGCGCCCCTGGCGCTTCGTGCTGGTGCAGGGCGATGCGCGCCATGCGCTGGGCGAGGTGTTCGTGCAGGCCGCCAAGGCGCGCGATCCCCAGGCCGACGCCGAGCGATTCCGCGCCAAGGCCCTGTCCGCCCCGCTGATCATCGCGCTGGGCGTGCACCTGCAGCCCGAGCACAAGGTGCCTGAAAGCGAGCAGCTGCTGGCCGGTGGCGCTGCCGCCATGAACATGCTCAACGCCCTGCACATCCTGGGCTTTGGCGGCTTCTGGGCCAGCGGTGCCAACAGCCACGATGCGCGCGTGCGCGAGGCCCTGGGATTCGAGCCCCATGACCGGCTCGTCGGCCTGCTGTATGTGGGCACGCCCGTCTCGTCCGGCCGCGAAGCACTGCGGCCGCCGCGCAACCGCTTTGTGCGCGAATGGCAGCCCGGGCAAGACCTGGCCCTGTCCTCCAGCGCGGCCGACGAAGGCTGATCCTGGTTCCCAGAAACAAGGATGCCCGGCTTGACCGGGCATCTTTCATTGCGGCTGCTCAATCGGCCTAAGCCGCCGTCTCGACCGACTTCAACTGGTAGATGGCATAGAAGTGCACGCCAAAGGTCCAGCGGAATGCCGGCCCCACCAGCGAGTAGGGCGGGCCGTAGCCTTCCATCACCTGGTGCGCGGCCACCAGCTGCAGGCGCGGATGGGCTTGCGCCAGATCGGCCTCGCGGCGCAGGCCCCAATGGAACTGGGCCTGGGTGAGCCGGACCGAGGGGTGCTGGCTTGCGCGCCCGGCGGCCAGCCAGCACATGGCGTCGAACACCAGTTCCGAACCCGGCGGGCTGCATTGCGCAAACGTGGTCCACAGCGCCTGTATCTGCTCTTTTTGCAGGTACATGGAAACGCCTTCGGCCATCATGAAGACGGCAGGCCCTGACCTGTCGGCCGGCAGTCCCAGCCGCTGCCACCAGTCGGCGTCGGCCAGGTCGAATTCACGGATCTCCTGGCGCTCCGATTGCCAGGGCAGCAACCGCCTGCGCAGTGCAACGACCGGCCCCAGGTCCGCATCCGTCATGTGCATCTGCCCGTTGTCCAGCCATTGGAAATAGTCGCTGAGGCCGCAGCCCAGGTTCACGACATGGCCCTGCGGCTGGCGCCGGAGAAAGTCCTGCGCCAGCGCGCGAAAGCAGTGCGTGCGCGCCAGCACGCCGTAGATGCTCTGCCTGTCCTGAAGCCAGCGGCTGCCGTCGTCGCCCAGCTGGGTCAGCGTGTCCAAGGCATGGGCATCGCTGACGGCCATGCCCGGAAACAGCCGGTCGCCCAGTGCGCGGGCGGTCAGCGGAATGCGCAGCGTCTCGCTGACGTCGGACAGTTTTTCCTGCCGGGGCGTGGAGGGCGGCGCATCGGTGAAAGCCGGGCCGGCCGACGGTGCAAGAGGTTCGGGCATTGCTCGCTCCTGTGGTGCGCTGCAGGCCAGCATGCCAGGCCTGCGCACGTCATGAACCAGTTAACGGAAATCATTCATATTGGTTTGATGCAAGGCTGCCACGGCACGACACGTGACGCTGCCATGGCCATCATGCGCGAAGTCCGTTCAGAACCGGCAGTCCGCAGTCTGCACCAGTTGCGCAAAGGCGCCGCCCAGCGTGCGGTTGTGGTGGCCGATGATGAGCTCGGCCTGCAGCAGCGGCGAATCGGTGGTGGTATGGGCATCCGCCACCAGCACCGGGCGAAAGCCCAGGCCGGCTGCGGCACGGCAGGTGGTGTCCACGCAGAACTCGGTCTTCATGCCGGCGATGACCAGTTCGGCAATGCCGGCTTCGGCAAGCCAGGTGGCCAGGCCGGTGCCCTCGAAGCAGCTGGGCCGTGTCTTGTCGAAGACGCGGTCCCGCTGTGCCTCGATGCCCAGCTGCGGCAGCAGTTGCGTGAGCGGGCTGCCCGGGGCGATCGGCGAGCCTGCAGGGCCGGTGTGGCGCGCAGCGAAGATGGGCGCGCCGGCTTCACGGGCGCGGGCGATCAGTTGTCCGGTGTTCGCCAGCACGCGGTCCTTGTCGAACGGCGCATCGCTGCCGTTGAAAAGACCTTGCTGCATGTCGATGACGAGCAGGGCACGCCGTGGGCCGTCCGGTGCGGCCGTCGAGGAGGAAGCGGCGGAAGGGGCGGAAGGGGAAATCTGCATGAAGTCTCTCCGGTGATGCCCTGGATGCACGGAGAAACGCAAAGGCCCCGACCATCGTGGGCGGGGCCTTGGGGGATGGTGGCTGCCTTGCGGCGCTCAGGTATCCGTCCACGGTCCGCCGTTGGCGGTCGTGGTGGTGGTCGTGAGGCGGTGCGTGGCAAAAACCATCCGCGCATCCTGAGGCCGGCGATGCGGCCTGTCAACCCTTGCGTGCGCGGGCCTGGCCCTCACGACTTGTTGACCTTGTGGTCCTCGCCCTTGGCTTCTTCCATGGCCTCGGGCTCCAGCTCCTCGGCGGAGCGGTTGAGGTGGATGAAGGCGCCCCAGCCCAGCAGCAGGACACCCACGGCGCTGACCAGGGCGGCGGGGTAGAGCAGGTGGGCGGGTTCTTCCTGCGTCTTGAAGGCGGCGACCAGGGCCTCCACGGCCAGCGCGACGACCAGCACCACCAGAAAGCGCGAGAGAAAGCGGCGCACGCGCGTGGGGCCGCTGATGTGGGCCTCGCGTATGACTTCCTCTTCGGTGATGGTCTGGGCGATCTGCAGTGCAACCACGCCGGAGGCCAGGATGCCCAGCGCCTCGACGATGCGCAGGCCCGATTCGCCATCCACGCCATGCGCCATGGCGTTCCAGCCCTTCAGGCCCGCGATCCAGAGCAGGGCCACGGCGGCCAGCGAAAACAGCAGCGCGATGAGGGCGTGCAACACGGTGAAAAGGGTATGGATGGCTTTCATGGCAGAGGGCGGAGAGTGGGCCGTGGCGCATGTTTCCACGGCGCCGGCGCGCCGCTTGTAGGAAGCGGCGAACAGCGGTGGACAGGCGGCCTGCCTGTCTGCGGTTCACGGGCATGGATAGAATCCGAAGACCATGTCCAGATGGTTCATCGCGGTTTTCTCCCTGCACTTCGTCGTCAGCGTGGCCTTGTCCACGCTGGGGCTTGCGCCATGGCGCGCCCTGCCGCACGAGCCATGCGAGCCGCCCGGTGTCCACCCGCGCGCGGCCTGCGCCGGCCCGGAGCGCGCGGCGGCGCCGCGGGTGGACACGGTGTCCCTGCTCGATGACTTCGACCACGCGCTGATGGACGATCAGCAGGACCTCCCCGATGTCGTGCACGCCGTGGACGGCATGCCGGCACCCCGCCTGCAGGCCGGGCGCCACATCACCGCCAGCCTGCGCGAAGGCCCTTGGCGCAGCCTGGCCCCGCCCGACCGGCCTCCCCGGGCAGCC
>NZ_BDHD01000051.1:0-11929 GCF_054786075.1 Treponema sp. R6D11
AAAAGGGCTTTCAAACTTTATACAATCAACCAGAATAGCGTCTTCTTCCGCGGAAGAACTTACAGAGATAATTCAGGAATTAGACGTCATTTTAACGGCAGAAATAGGAAAAGAGCCTTCTCAAAATACAGATAATCAATTAAGCTGATAAAATGAAGGTTAGCATAAATAAATATATTCTTTTAATTATATTTTTTCTCTCCGCTATTCCGCTATTCTGCCGTGATATTACAGTATTGGTTATTGACGAAGATTTGGAGCTTCCGTTGGAAGGCGCGTCTGTACGCACAAGAGGTGGAAATGAGTATATTTGCGGTAAAGACGGAAAAGCCAAAGTTCAGGTTCCCGATGACAGACAAGTTTTACTTTATGCGGCATATCCGGGTTATGAGACAGGCACTATAACAATTCCTGTTACAGGCAATTCTTTTACGGTGTATTTGCGTCTTTCCGGCTTTTTACAGGGACGAGAGCTTGTAATTGAAGCGCCAAAACCTGGAACAAGCGAATCAAAGACTGGACGTAGCGTCGCTGTAGGTGAAAAAGAAATAGCCCAAACTGCGGAAATAGGAGTAATCGAAGATGTAATGAGTACGATAAAACTCCTTCCCGGCGTCGGTTATTCAGGGCTTTTCAATGCGGCTCCCAGTATCCGCGGCGGACAACCCGGTGACATGATGGCTGTTTTGGACGGTTTCTATATAAACAGCCCATACTTTTGGGGAGGCGGCTTTTCAATTTTTGATCCTCGCATGGTTAAAAGCGCACAGTTATCCCACGGAGTATTTTCTTCCCGTTACGGGCATACAATTTCTGGACTGCTTGAGATAACGTCCAAAGAACCCTCTCCTACTGAAACCGAATTAGAACTTGGTTTAAACACAAGCGCCGCCAATTTTAACCTTTCCGTTCCGTTAAACGGAAAAGGCGGTATCCTTTTTATGGGACGCGTAACATATTATGATCCTGTAATTTGGGGAGCAAAAGAACTTTCGCATTCCATTCCTGAATTGGAAGTGATTAATTATATACGAACGGCTCCGTACATAAGAGCGGGAACAATCAGCGGAAATTACCGCTTTACCGATAACTTGGTTATATCCGCGACAGGTTTCTTTGGAATGGACGGGGGCGGCGTATTATATTTAAACGAAAACAGAACAGAAAAATTAAACAGCGATACTAATATTGACGTTGATTATGTTAATTATCAAACTTTTTTAACGTCGTCTTTATCATGGAATCCACGCAATGATATGCTGTTAAAATTTACAGCAGGCGCTGGATATGAAGGCGCAGACATGGACGGAATAATAGAAAACAAAATTCACAATAAAAAATTCACTGATGATTTTTATTTAAAATATCAAACTTCTTATAATTTACCCGCTGATAATTATCAATATTATCAGGAAATGCACATGGTTCAAACTGATACAAAATACAACATACAGGGACGCATTGATTATGACTGGAAATTATCTAACAACTTTCTTGCCGCTATTGGAGCGCAAGAATTATTTTCTGTATCAAAGTCAAAAGGCGATCAACATTCATCGCGTACCATTCCTTTCAATAATATTGATGAAACTTCTAAAAATTACATTATTTATCTTTTAGGTTTTGTTCCTGCAAAAGAAGATAATTTAAGAATTGAAATGCCGATGACTGAACAGCCTAATACGCAAAACAAACTTATGACAACTTCCGGCTATCTGCTTGGAGAATTCAATACTGATGGAAATCGTTTTGGAGCGGAGTTAGGCGTCCGTATGGATCATTTTATGTTATTGGGAGACGGTTTTACATTACAAAGCGACCCTGTATTTAACCCTCGGTTAAATATTGATTTTAATATTTTACGCAACAAAGGTATATTTAACTCAATTGATATTTCCACAGGTACAGGATTTTTCTCATCTATAGATAGTACCGTCTTTGACGCTGAAAAAAAATATAATCTTGACAGAATAAAACCAAATAGAAGCTGGACATCTATTTTAGGCATCAAGTTTGAATTTCCAGAATCGTTAATTTTAAATATTGAGGGCTACTACAAAAAAATATTTGACAGAATGTACGTTTTAATAAGCTCTGGGGGAGATGATACTGTTAAAGTTGATCCTTATTTTAATGGCGAAGGAATAGTATGGGGAGTAGATGTTATGTTGCAAAAAATACAGAGCCGTTTTTGGGACGGCTGGCTTTCTTACTCGTATAACTGGGCAAAGTACCGAGAACCAAACGGTGAATTAGGCGGAATGGTAAGATCGGGCGGAAACAGAGGCGATGACTGGTACTTCCCGTCATATCACAGGTTTCATAATCTTAATTTGGTATTAAATGTAAAACCTACGCAAAAAATAAATATTTATACGCGTCTTGGAATAGCGTCAGGCGGAATTTTCTCAAAAAGAGAAGGAGACGGTCCTGTGAGTGGTCCTGTGTTAATTTACAAAGGAAAAGATAGCTATATTATAGAAGAATTTTCTTGGGCTTCTATAATTGACGAAAATAATCGCACTACTCCGTCAGTTTCTATGGATATAAAGATTTCATTTTTTGGAGGGAATAAAACAGGAAAGACAAGACATGAATTTTATTTTGCGATAGAAAATGTTCTGGGATTATTGTATACTCCTCAGGGTAATACAAATTTTAACCAGTATACCGGCGAAGTAAATGAAGGCAGTTTTTCGGCAAGTTATGATATACCTATTCCAATACCGTCATTTGGTTTTAAATTGAGTTATTAAAGGTAGAATATGAAAGTTATAAATATTTTTATTTTAGTTATCTTATCATTTCTAATTTTTAGCTGTATTTCTCTTATGGATAAGACAGGACAAGCGCTTGACGGTTCCGCTTCCAAATTTAAAACTATTTCCGCTTATTCAAGCTCATCAAATAAAAAACAAAAACCAGAAATAAAAATATCAATTGTCGAAAATAAAAGCAAAGAAAAATCAATAATAATTACTATAGAAAAATTCCCAATGATAAAGATAATGGGATCTTTCCCCGACGAAAACGGCTCTTTTTATCTTACAACGCTTGAATTCCTGGCGGGAAGCACGCACGGCTGGAATGAATATACATTGGAATTAATGGGAACGGGAAATCTTAAATTTGAGGATACGGCGATTTTAAAAATAGATGAAATTGAGACTGTTCAAATAATAAAAGGGCGTATTCACAGATACGATACGCGATTAACTGGAAATGAAGCGTTATCGGCATTACGAAACAGGCGCGAACGCATACTTGCTCTTACACAATGGATGTTGTCCCTTAATCTTGTAAAAGGACAAACAGACGAGGAATTTGAGAAATATTGGGAACCTATACTTTTTCCCGAAAGAGTTTCAAAGAAAAAAAGACCTGACGGATGGACTCAAGATACGGACGTATTCAAAAGCGCCGAAAACATAAAATGGAACACAGGTTATACAGAGCGGACTTTTTCCAAGGAATTATTTCCTATACGAAATTCAGGCACTTTACTGCGCGATTGGGAAGAAGCTTTTTATTGGATATATCTGGAATATGAATGGGAAAATATTGTAGAATTATTATCAAAAGAAAATATTTTAACAAAAAACAAGTGAGGTAGACAAATGGAAACTTCGACATTTTCGGTACTGGAACTTTTTAAACTTGGCGGCGCTATTATGTGGCCCCTGCTTTTATTTTCTATCGCCGTTATAGCGATATCAATAGAGCGCGTCGTTTTTATTTTTTATCACGATCTAAAAGTTGATGATTTGGCGCTTAAAGTTTCTGATTGTATAAAATCAAAAGATTATTCGGGAGCCTGCGACTACCTTTCAGGATTAACTGAACGGCGAATGGGAGCGCGTATTCTTTTAACTCTTTTAAAACAGGTAAACCCAGGACAGCCATTTATAGTCCACAGAGCGGAACGCGCCGTGGAAACAGAAGCAAAAAACTGCCTTAATTCACTTGAAAACGGCTTTAATTTTCTTACCGCGTTAGGCTCTCTTTCGCCTCTAACGGGCTTCCTTGGCACTGTATCGGGAATGATTGGCGCTTTTAAATCAATTGCAGAAGCTACGGAAGTAAACGCGCAAATAGTCGCAAACGGCATTTACGAAGCTCTTATCACAACAGTATTCGGTCTTATAATCGCCATTATAGCAATGGTTGTGCATTCAATTTTAAGCCATATTGTAGATAAATTTGCCGCAAGTGTTGAAGGCGTTTGCTCAGATTTAATCGCGCAACTTGAAAGCCAGAATACAGGCAAATAAACAGAAAAATGAAAATAACCCGCCGTAAAAAAAATGAATTTCTTGAATCAAGCGCGGCAAGCGATCTTGCCTTTTTGCTTATTATTTATTTTCTTGTTATCGCCGGGTTTAACATCAACAAAGGTTTTATAATTACACTTCCGGCGAAAGACTCTACAAGAATGATATTAAAAGAAGAATTACTACGCTTTGAAATGGACTCAAACGGAGAAGTATCCCATAACGAAGAAATATTAAGTATTCCAAAAGCAAAAACAATTATTCAAAACGCCCAAAAAGAAAACCCTAATATAGCGGTAATTATTACAATTGACAGAAAAGCTAAATGGCAAAACATCGTATCTTTTGTGGAACTTGCCCAAGATTTACAAATTGACTCATTTTCGTTTTCTATGAAAAAGGAAAGTCAATGAATTTAAGAAAGGAAAGAAAACCATTTATTATTCCTGTTTCTTCAATGTCGGACATTGGTTTTTTATTGTTAATTTTTATTATGCTTGTCTCTCTAATTAACTACCGCAAAGAAGTAAAAATTGATTATCCTGAGGCACATAGAGCCCTGCGAACAACAGAAGAAAAAAATCTGGAAGTATGGATCGATTTAGACGGCGCAATATTTCTTGACGGAGAACCTGCAGACCGTATTGCGTTGGAAAACAAGATAACAACCCTTTATACATCGGCTCCTGATACAAGAGTGCATATAATTGCGGATAAAAACACTCCTTATGAGAATATAAACAATGTATTGGAAATAATGCAATTACTCCAATATCGAGTCGTTAGCTTTGTGGTAAAAACAGATGAATGAAAAAAGATTACGCCTGATAATTTTTATTGCTACCGCAGCTCTGCATCTGCTTGTAATATTTTTTCTTGTCTTTGATACGGGCGTTCTAGTTCAGGCTCCGTCTGAAAACGCAAAAATAATGAAGCTTACCGATATTGCGGAACTTCCTCCCGACCCTGAACTTCCCACTGTAGAAGAAATAGCGGAAGAAATGATAGAAACCGACACTACCCCGCTTCAAAATGTAGTCGCCGCAGGTTCTCTTTCGTTTGACAATTATCTTCAAATGCATCAGGTTTCCGTACGCCCTATATTTGACGAAAAGGCTTTTATTTCCTCTCTTGTTTATCCGCCCATCGCTCTGCGTTCAGGAATAGGAGGCAAGGTTCTTCTTGAATTATTTGTAGATCGTACCGGTATAGTACAAAAGGTAACCATTTTACGCGAAGATCCTGAAGGCAAGGGATTCGGAGAAGCCGCGGTTAAGGCGTTTGCAGGCAGAAAAGGCACTCCCGCCTACGCAAACGGAGAAGCTGTTTCTTGCCGTTACCGTTATCCTGTAACTTTTACAATAAAATAGATTAATAAATCAACATCGCATCGCCGTAGCTAAAAAAACGGTATCCTTCCCGTATCGCCTCGGCGTAGCTTTCAAGAATCAACTCCCTGCCTGCAAACGCCGACACTAACATTAATAAAGTTGATTCGGGCGTGTGAAAATTTGTAAAAAGTGCGTCTACTACTTTGAACTTATAACCCGGGTAAATAAAAATTGAAGTTTTATTTTCTCCACGATTAAGTTTTCCGTTAATCCACGCACTTTCCAGACTTCTTACGCTTGTTGTTCCAACGGCGATAATTTTCCGCCCCGATTTTTTCGCTTCTTCTATTTTTACGGCGCTGTTTTCGTCAATATAAAAAAACTCGCTGTGCATTTTATGATCTTCTATATTTTCACTGCGGACAGGTAAAAAAGTTCCCAACCCTACATGCAGGGTAATAAATACACTTTCTATTCCACGGGCGGTAAAAGCGTCTAAAATCTCTTTTGTAAAATGCAGTCCGGCAGTCGGAGCCGCCGTAGAACCTGTTTGATTAGCGTAAATAGTCTGATAACACTCCGAGTCCGCAGGAGCGTCTTTTCGTTTAATGTACGGCGGTAACGGAACATGACCGTTTTTTTCAAGCCATGCGTCGTTTATGGCAGTTTCAAATTCAAGCAGTACATATTCGTCTTCAAAACCTTTGATAACGGCTTTTATTCGCTCCTCACCAGAGGGAAAAAAATAAACATCGCCTTTCCTCTTGCGGCGTACACGCTTTGTCATAACTTTCCACAAAAGACCGTCCCCATTAATATCGTCCAAGAGCAAAAAATCAATCTGTGCGCCTGTTTTTTCGTTTAAGGCGGAAAGCCGCGCTTTGCGTACCTTTGTGTCGTTAAAAACCAACAACGGCTTTTCGCCGCAGGCGCTTAAAAATTTCTCGCCGCAAAGAATATCAGGCAATTTAGAAACTGCCGTGTGTTCACGCACGCCTGAAAGCCTGTTAAGAGTCATCAATCTGCTTTGTCCACGTTTTTCGGGAGGATATTGAGCGATTAACGCATCGGGAAGATCAAAATAAAAATCGCTTTTTTTCATTAAAAAAGAGAACCTTCATTATTTGCGGTATTGTTAGGTGCTAATCCAAGATGACCGTAGGCGAAATTTGTTACTACCCTTCCCCTTGGAGTACGTTGTATAAGACCGGCTTGTATCAAGAACGGCTCATAGTAATCTTCCAAAGTTTCAACAGATTCCCCGATAGAAATTGCAAGTGTGTCCGCTCCTACAGGTCCGCCTTTATAACGTTCAATCATAATTTTAAGAATTTCCCGGTCTTGTTTTTCAAGTCCAAGTTCGTCTATCTCTAAACGTGAAAGACCGTCTTTTACAACAGCCAAAGTAATTGAAGGCTCTCCTGCGTACTGTGCGAAGTCCCTCATGCGTTTTAACAGTTGGTTCACAACCCTCGGAGTCCCTCTTGAAGATTTAGCGAGCAAAGACGCCGCATCGTTATCGATTTTTATTTTTAGAAGCCCGGCGGAACGTCTGACAATCGCCTCCAAGTCTTGCTGTTCATAAAAAGAAAAACGGCAAGTAATTCCAAATCGGCTTATAAGCGGACTTGAAACAACGCCTGCTTTTGTAGTCGCCCCTACAAGCGTAAACGGCTTAATCGCTATTCGCATCGTTCTTGCGCTTGGTCCCTGCCCTACCACCCAATCAATTCCGTAATCTTCCATCGCTATGTAAAGAAGTTCTTCTATTGCCGGTTTTAGGCTGTGTATCTCGTCAATAAAAAACACATCGCCTTTTTTTAAGTTAGTTAAAAAACCTACAAGGTCTTTTGGTTTATCAAGAGCTGGAGCCGTAGTTTGAATAAAACCTGTTCCCATTTCATTCGCCACAACCTGTGCCATTGTGGTTTTTCCAAGCCCTGCGGGACCTATCAAAAAAAGATGATCAAGACTGTCCCCGCGTTCTTTTGCGGCGGAAATAAAGACCGACAAATTTTCCTTCATTCCCTTTTGTCCTAAAAATTCTTTAAGATTGCGGGGACGAAGAGCCATGTCTTGAGCGTCTTCGATTATCGATTCCGGTCTTACCGGGCTTTTTTCTTTCATCATGCTCCGCTTAACCTTAAAACCGCTTCCTTAAAAATTAATTTTTCTTTTTCTTCGGCTGGCAAATTGGAAGCTACAGATTTCTCCGCTTTGGAAAGGGCTTGTGCCGCCTGCCGTCTGTCATAACCCATGCCTACAAGCGCTTCGACAAGCTCATTGTAAGGTGAAGAATCGCCGTCAATCTCTTGCGTTTGGACAAGTTTGCCTTTTAACGAAAGCAACATTTTTTGCGCAGTTTTTTTACCAAGTCCCGGAACCGCCTCTAACCTAGCGAGGTCTCCGTTTTCAAGAGCGTGTTCAAGATCGTCCTGACTTATACCGCCCATTATTTTTAACGCACCCTTAGGACCAATCCCCTCAACTTTAATAAGCTCTAAAAAAGTATTCCGCCGTCTTTCATTGTAAAAGCCGAAAAGCTTCATTTGGTCTTCTCTGTGGTACAGCCATGTAAGAACCCTGCACTCGCCGTTCAGGGGCAGATTTTGAATATCGTTTACAGGCATGGCGATTTCCCACTCAATATCGCCCGAAAGGACAAAAACCCCCTCGTTCCCCTTCTCGCTTACAACCCCTCGGATACTGTTAAACATAGGAAAAGCATAGCATTTTTGAGGGAAAATAAGAAGTGAAGCTATAAAAATTGAAGTTTTTAGTTGTTCCCTTATTAATTTACTTGACAGGGGCGTAAAAATATGGTATAGTCAGACTAGACGGACTATATTATATTAGAAGAAGGAAAACTATGGAAACTGTAAAGACTAAGAAAAAGACAAAATGGCAATTACAGGAGGCAAAAGCTATGTTTAGCGAAGTAGTTAAAGAGGCTGATTTGAAGCCCCAAATTATCACGGTTCGTGGGAAGGAAACGGCGGTTATTCTTTCCTATGAAGAATACAAAAAACTGGCAACCCCAAGGCAGACTCTCTTTGAATTTATCCAAAGCTCTCCTCTGCGGGACATTGCCCTAGAATTACCGCCACGCAAAGCTGAAAAAATGAGAGAGGTGTTTTTGTGAGATACCTTTTTGACACCAATGTAATATCCGAACTGCAAAAGTCAAATTGCAGCGAGAATGTTAAATCTTTCACAAACGCCTTAAATTGGGAAGATATGTATATACCTGCAATTACCTTAGGTGAATTGTCCTTTGGTATAGAAAAATTACCCCACGGCAAAAAAAAGCACGATCTTGCAATTTGGCTGTATACCCAATTACCGCAGTGGTTTGACGGACGTATCATTACCTTTGACGCAGAAGTAATGCTAGAATGGGGCAAAATAAGAGCTTTAACGGAGAGAACACTACCCACCGCCGATACGCTGATTGCCGCTGCGGCGATTGTTCACCATTTGTTTCTTGTTACAAGGAATACAAAAGATTTTGAGGATATCGAAGGAATCAATTTAATTAACCCTTGGGAGTTTTAGGGGTTTGAATATACTCATACAGATAAAGCATTTGCCCCAGACAACAAAGAATTATTTTGAAGTTTTTTTCCCCTTATATTCTTGAAAAAAAGAGGTATTTATATTATTATTCTATGTATGAAAACGCTTAATGTTGCCATATCTGACGTAGAGTATACTAAGTTTGGCTTAACCAATAATGTATTGTCCTTCTCGGATTTTGTTGATATTGTCAGCAAAGAAATAATGAGAGAAAATATGAACGCCGCAATTACCCAAGCGGATATTTGCGGTATATCTTCCATGACAACGGAAGATATTACATCAGAAGTTCAGGCTGTCCGCAGAAATGCAAAAAATTATAATTGATACCAACGTAATAGTTTCTTCGCTAATTCAAAAAAGTTATCCTTATCGTATAATTTTTGATCTGTTTATTGAGGATAAAATATGTCTATGTACTTCACCGCCGCTTATGGCAGAATACTATGCCGTACTAGAGCGTCCAAAATTTGTGCAATTTCAAGAATTTACAACAAAAGCAAAAATTGTTTTAGCCAATATTGAAATAAAAGCAACTCGTTATAAGCCCAAAGTAACTCTTCATCTGGTTTCAGACAAAGATGACAACAAGATACTGGAACTTGCCGACGAATGTGGTGCGGATTTTGTGATAACCGGAAATACCAATGATTTTACTTTTCCTATGTACAAGCAAACCAAAATTGTAACGCCAAAAGATTATTGGGAAAATTATAAACCGATAGATTGATTTTTTATACCACGAACCACACGAACCAGAGCGAACTAAGAAGGATAAGAGTAGATTATCTTGTTTGATACTTTATTACTAAGTTAGGGCAAGATGTATACCTAAAAATAACGCTTTTCGGTAGTGTAGCCGATTTGTCAGCGACACTACCTAAAAGCGGTAACAGTTACCTTTGCGCTACTTTGTTATTGTACAAGCAGCTGTCAATGTAAATGTTATTGTTATTGTCTTTCCATGATCAACATCTCCTTCTTCCGAGACAGAGCCATTTGTTAATCCTGAGGCATATAATTCAATAGAAATATTATTTGATCCACCATTTGACATGTTTTAAAGAACGAATAATTTTGTAGCTCCCGCTGCTATCTCTTCTCCATTTAACATGGCGGTTTTTTTGCTCATGGTAGTATTTTACGGTTTTTGGTGGAGTTTGTCAAGCAAAAATTACCCACTGCCTCACAGTCAAAATAATTCGCTAATTAATGAATAAATAGCAAATGTTTTATAGAGGGTACTAATTTTTAACCCCTCTATTCACAGCACAAATACCCGCCGCAAGAGCATCCGCAGCATGATCCGGTTTAGGTGTTTTTTCCAATTCCAAAATGAGCTTGACCATTTCCTGCACCTGTTTCTTATCCGCCGTACTTACTCCCGTAACACCCTGCTTGATAGCGTTAGGTGAAAATTCGTGCAAAAAAATACCTTTTTCCGCTATTGCCGCGGATATTACTCCCCTTGCTTCGGCTACCGGTATGGCACTGGAAACATTTTTGCCAAAATACAGGGTTTCTATCGCCGCTTCATGCGGTTTATATTTTCTTAATAAATTGCGTACATATTGTAAAATAAAAAAAAGACGCTCTGCTCTTGGGGTTTCCGCCTTTGTCAAAATAACGCCGTGATCTATATATTTTATTTTGCCGTTAATGGAATCAAGGACGCCCCAGCCTGTGCTTGCAAGACCGGGGTCAATTCCTATGATTCTGCGAGATTCAATTTCTGTTTGTTTTTTTTTAACCAGCGTCAAACCCTTCCGGGATTGCTATGTTAGAGTAGACATTCTGCACGTCATCGTTTTCTTCAAGCTTGTCAACTAATTTTAACGCTTTGGCGGTTCCGTCATTGTCCAATGAAACTTCCGCTTCGGCGACCATACTTATTTCTGCGCTCATGGTTTCAAATGACTTGGCTTGAAGAGCGTTTAATACTTGTTCAAAATCTTCAGGTGCGCTTGTTACTTCGATTATTCCCTCAGAAAGCGAAACATCTTCCGCGCCGCCGTCTATTGCGGCTTCCATTACCTGATCTTCGGTGTACTTTTCACCGTCAAGGGTAATAATGCCCTGACGCTTAAAAAGCCTTGAAACAGAGCCGGAAGTGGCAAGCTGTCCGCCCGCACGCGTAAGAATATTACGAATATCCGCAGCAGCGCGGTTTTTGTTATCCGTTAAAACTTCGATAAAGATCGCAACGCCGCCTGGGGCATAGGCTTCGTAAACAAGCTCTTCATAGCTTACGCCTTCAAGCTCTCCCGTACCTTTTTTAATTGCCCTGTCAATATTGTCCTTGGGCATATTTGCGGCTCTTGCCTTCAAAATCGCCGTTCTAAGACGAGGATTGCCGTCAAGACTGCCGCCACCCATTCTGGCGGCAATAGAGATTTCTTTTATTAACTTTGTAAACATCTGACCGCGTTTCGCGTCCGCGGCTCCCTTTGCGTGTTTAATCGTCGCCCATTTACTGTGGCCCGACATGGTAACTCCTTATTTTAAAATTTAAGAATAAAAACTGATCCTTTTAACTAGGATCTGCCTCTTGAAGCCGCCCTGGTAAAAGTATCAACCATAACTTTCTGATACCAGTCCATAGAGAACGGTTCTTTTGCCCTTACTTGGGGTTTTACTTGATATTCAAGTTTATCCTTGCATTCCTCGCAAACACTAAAGTTAGCATAATAAAAAAATGTTTTGTCGGTTATCGGATTATCCATTTTTTTCTTACAAACATCACAATAAACG
>NZ_BDHD01000052.1:0-11643 GCF_054786075.1 Treponema sp. R6D11
ACGCAGTTAACGCTTACCTTTAGCACGGCAATTACAGGTCTTGCCGTTGGCGACATCACCCTTAGCGGAGTAACAGGAGTAAGCAAAGGAACGCTCAGCAATTCGGGGGCAGTGTACACACTGACAATCAGCGGATTTACGGCAGGTGGAACTTTGAGCGTATCGGTGGAGAAATCTGGCTATGCTATTAGCGGGTCACCAAAGGACGTAACAATTTATTACGCTACAGCAGTTACATTTAGCAGCGTAACCGCGAATGGCTCATCTACGCAAACTACTACGCAGTTAACGCTTACCTTTAGCACGGCAATTACAGGTCTTGCCGTTGGCGACATCACCCTTAGCGGAGTAACAGGAGTAAGCAAAGGAACGCTCAGCAATTCTGGAGCAGTGTACACACTGACAATCAGCGGATTTACCGCAGGCGGAACTTTGAGTGTAGCGGTGTCAAAATCGGGCTATGCTATTAGTGGCTCGCCACAAACAGTAACCATTTATTACGCTACAGCAGTTACCTTTAGCGGTGTAACCGCAAACGGCAACGCTTCGCAAACTACAACGCAGTTGACGCTGACCTTTAGCGCGGCAATTACCGGTCTTGCCGTTGGCGACATCACCCTTAGCGGATTAACAGTAAGCAAAGGAACGCTCAACGGTTCAGGACCTTCGTATACACTGACAATAAGCGGATTAACCGCAGGCGGAACTTTAACTGTAACTGTGTCAAAATCGGGCTATAATATTAGCGGTTCGCCAAAAACGGTTACTATTAACTATTATTCACTTGGTGTAGAAATGGTTTCGATAACTGGCGGAACATTTACCATGGGCAGTCCTACAAACGAACCAGAACGCAATACCGATGAAACGCAACATTCGGTAACATTAAGCGGATTTAAAATGGGCAAGTATGAGGTAACGCAGGAGCAGTACCAGGCGGTGATGGGAAGCAATCCGAGTTATTTCACGTCAGCCGTAAATGGGGAAAGCGGAACACCCGGCAAATTGCCTGTTGATAATGTAAGTTGGTATGACGCTTTGGTATTCTGCAATAAATTGAGCATTATGGAAGGATTAAGCCCCGTATACAGTATTAGCGGAAGTACCGATCCTTCGGTATGGGGAACAGTGCCAACAAGCGATAACACGGCATGGAATACGGTGGTAATGGACAAGAGCAAAAACGGGTATAGATTACCGACAGAAGCTGAATGGGAATTTGCATGCCGGGCGGGTACAACTACCGCTTACAACACAGGAGCTACGTTTAATGACAATACAGGGTGGTATTGCGATAACAGTAATTGGAAAACACATAAGGTGGGATTGAAAACCGTAAATTCTTTGGGCTTGTATGACATGCATGGGAACATGATTGAATATTGTTGGGATTGGTACGGAGATTATTTAAACGGTGCGCAGACTGATCCGACTGGCGCGTCCTCGGGGACTTACCGCGTGGTTCGCGGTGGGAGTTGGAAACACTACCCTGAAGACTTACGTTCGGCGATTCGGTTCAGATGTATTCCATACGTTAGGTACGGCGAGGATAGTGCCTACATTTTTGGCATTCGGGTAGTGCGTTCCAATTAGGGGAGAGGGAAGGGAGGAAGTAGGTAGTGGATAGTAAATAGTGGATAGAGAAAGCTAAATGCTAACCACTATTTGCTAAATACTTTCACCAAGACCTGGCACAGTTGAAATCCTTAATAAACGATTCCAGTAACAGCGGTAATTAGCGGCGGCATTGTGTGAGTTGCGGGTAGGTGAATTGTTTGTTTATTTGCCATATTTACCCTTTATCATACTACTATATGGGTTGAACTCAGCGTTTTGCTTGACAAAAAACAAATTTATTTTCAAGAATTTTATCGCTTAATATATTACAGTCAATGATGTTTGTGGTATAATAAGTACGGAGGCTATAATGGAACTGCGTTATTCTTGGTGGAAGGAAGATAATTTTTATTTAGGCTATATAGATGAATACCCACAATATCCTACTCAAGGAGAAAGCCTTGATGATCTTGAAAACGGACTCAAAGAAATATACAAATGGATAAAAGACGGAACATTAAAATTAAATGAACAAAAAGGTGTACTTAAAATAGCATAATGAAACGAGTGGAACTTATAAAATTACTCAACGCTAGGGGCGCGGTTTTTGTCCGTCATGGTTCTAATCATGATATATATATGCAACCGAAAAATGGCAATACGGAACCTGTTCCCCGTCACAGTGAAATTAAAGAATTTATGGCAAAAAAGATAATAAAAAACTTGTCGTAATTAGTGGTAATCCTACTTACCTGGCGCAAACTTAAACCCACTGCCTTCAACACTTACACTACCTGTCCCAGGGTACACAATATGCATTCCCGCTACGGGGATTTTGTTTTTTGCGGTGTAATCCAGAACCTGCCTGCGTACTGTAGCGGCGGCTTTTTGATCCATGTCGTAAGTTGCGCTTATTTCAGGGACGGGAAATTGTACCAACGCTATATGCAGAAGGTCTCCTATTATCAATAATTTGTCTTTGCCGTTTTCTATTAAATAAAGCGTATGCCCCGGAGTGTGTCCGTAAGCGGCAATCGGAGAAATACCGGGGAGTATTTCTTTTAATTTTTTACCAAGTTCGCCGGGTTCAAATGTAGTAACCTTTGAGCCATAAGGCGCAAGAGCGGCGACCGCTCCCTGATTAACATGGCTGCTTGTAAAGTATTCCTTCTCTTTAACTGAAAGATAAACCTTCGCTTTTGAAAAAACAGCTTTTCCGTCTTTTTGCAAACTGCCAAAATGATCCCCATGCAGGTGGGTAATAAGAACAGCGTCAATGTTTTCAGGCTGTACGCCTAGTTTTTTTATTTTTTCTACAATGATGCCGCCCGCTCCTGTTCCCGTATCTATCAATATATTTTGTCTTGGAGCTTTAATTAAAACAGCGTTGGCTGTGTGTTTAAAACCTTCCGCCGGAATGTACCGTTTTAAAACAGCCTCGTCCGCTCCTACTAAAATTCCTGTATTTCCGTCTCTTTCGGATTCTACCAATATATAAACTTCATATTGACCTACTTTCAGCGAATAAATACCGTCGCCGTCGCTTGCGTATCCGTTGGCGGCAATGACGTAAAAAATTAACCCTAAAAAACCTATCTTTTTCATTTTATCTCCTTTGTGTATATAGTATCATAAATTTAAATTTAAGAATACTTTTTTTACACAGGCAAAGAAAGCGTTTGCCACACCTTGCATTATTGGGATTATCAATGTAAATTAATGCAAGGGGATTATATGGGCGAATACAAAAGACCAAGCTGGGACGAATATTTTATGGAAGTCTGCGAGGCTATTTCCAAAAGGGCTACCTGCGACCGCGGACGCTCCGGTTGCGTCATTGCCAAGGACAAGCAACTTCTTGTAACCGGCTATGTAGGCGCTCCTGCGGGACTGCCCCATTGCGACGATGTCGGGCATCAAATAAAAAAAATGGTGCATGAAGACGGCAGAGAATCCACCCATTGCGTCAGAACAGTCCACGCCGAACAAAACGCAATATGTCAGGCGGCAAAACGAGGCATTTCCATTGACGGAGCCACCCTCTATTGCCGCATGACCCCGTGCAGAACTTGCGCCATGTTAATTATCAACTGCGGAATTAAAAGAGTCGTTTGCCAACGCCGTTACCATGACAACGAGGACACCCTTGCGATGTTTGAAAAAGCCGGCGTAGTTATTGAACATATCCACGACGAATTGCAAAAATATGACAATCAATAAAATGGCTAGAACTGATAGGCTTATAACCTTTAACTTTTTGTTCTAGGGTTCTTTAACATTGGATTCAAGGATTATGCGGTACTTTAAATAGATTTCTTCCAAGGTGTTTAAAGGACCGGGGGCATTCACCATTTTACGCAAATTACAAGCGTCTTTTCTTTCGATAAAAAAATCGTAAATAGCCCTTGGATCGCGGTCGTTTACAACCGAATATACGGGCGTTGAATCGAGGTATGACCTAACTTCGTCATGACTTACAGATTTTACGCCGTAACGCGATAATCTGTTGCGAACTTTTTGTATTTCTTCAAAAGATAAACCAAAAAGGAATTCTTCAAGTGCCCACCTTGTATAATCATTAGTGGACTCCCCTTTTAAAAAATCTTCCCATTCGGTATCAGTGCCCATATCTATGGAAATCCTTAATAACTCGGAGTTTCCGTCCATTGTCCCAAAACTGGGTGGAGCGGAGTCCCTTGCCTTCCAAAGCGAAGAAAGCGCCATAAGGTGATGAATACTGCGTTGATCCGTGCCGCTGTCCCATAACGCTATTAAATCGTAGGCAAGCTTGGATTTTGTATCGTTTGAAAAACTTGGGTCGTCAAGACAGGAAAAATACACATCTTCCGCCATTAATGTAAAAACTACAGTAAATGGGATATTTCTTATAAGATTATGCAATTCTTCATTTTTTTCGGTCAATCGTGAAAGCAGGGAAAAAGCGTGAAATTTCGCGATTAAAAAACTGCGAAGAGCCGCTACTTTGGCGGGAATACGAAGTATATGCGACGGGGCGGAAAAGGCAAGCAAAGACTCTGTAAGCTGATTTTCATTAATAAGAATATCCCTGACAAATTGAGTTTCTCTTATTGAAGGATAATCAAAAACAGCGTTACCAAGATTACGAAGTCGGCGGAATCTTTCATGCGCTATAAAATGATCTTGCGGTCTTTTTTCCTTGAGCCATTCCTCAACCTTTCCAACCAAAAGTTCTTCTTCATCAGACAGAACTTTATAGGAATGCTCATCCGTCTGTTCCATAATAATTAAATTATACCATGAAATTGGGAAAAATTCAAATTTATTAGTTTGTATTGCTTATTGTTAAAAAGAGCGCTATAATACCAGTGATGATTAACAGGGGGTGCACCGGTTTCGATCGGTACGTCTTCGGGATATAGACTGCAGATGGAGCGCTCATCTCCTGATTGGGCAAAAATTTAACTGCCAACACTGACAGTTACGAATACGCCTTAGCTGCGTAATCGCGTGGAACTGCCCCGCCGCTCTGAGGGGTAACTTCCGCGTCGCAATCAGAGCTGGTCTTACCGCAGCGTCCGGTGGCGGCAAGATAAGATTTTCCGGGATAAGGACAGACCGCGCGCCGTTTAGCCAAGTCCGTCCCGACAAATTAATAAACGGCTAAATCTGTAGACGTTTATGTTTCGCGTATTGGGACGCGGGTTCGACTCCCGCCACCTCCATTATTTTCTATTATGCAGTAATTCCGCCACTTCTTCCGCGGAGGTTGCATTAATCAGAGCCTGACGAACTGCTTCGTCTCTTAATACGGCTCCTAACGCGGAAAGAAATTGCAAGTGCGGACCGTCTTTTCTGGGAGAAATTTCCATTACAAAAATACGAGATGATTGATTATCCGAAGGATCAAGAATAATTCCCTCTTTCTTTATGCCTACTGCGACTACCGTGTTTTCCACTCCGTCGCTTTTCGCGTGAGGCAACACTATTCCATATCCCATATTGGTACTCATTATTTTCTCACGTTCAAATACATCGTTTAAAACAAGATCTTTACTTAACAGTTTTCCCTGTTTAAAAAGTATATCGACAAGTTCTCTTATTATTTCTTCTATGTTACCGCCTTTAAGATCGAGGGTTATCGAATTTGCCTCTATTACGGAAAGAAGATTATTGCTTGTCCTTCCTCTGCGGTCAAACAGTTCTTTCTTCATCGCCTTGGTGTTCATTGAGTCTTTTAGTTTTTGCATGGATTCTGAAAGATTAATTATATCTTCGTAAACAACATTATTCACAAACGGTAAATCCGAGTTTGACGCTTCTACAATAACCGCGCTTCCTTCGCAGCTTATCGAAAGAGAAATATCGTCTTTACGAGCCAGAGCAATATTATCATCAAAATTCATTATCTGAACATAAAAACCTTCGGCGCGAATATCTATTAATAATCTGTCCAACATAAGTTTTGCGACATCATGAGAATCAAAATCCCATTTTAAATAAGTGGTATCTTCATCGTTAACTATCTTTCTTGTTCCCTGTCCTTTAATTTTTAGCGATGCGTTTAAAAGCGGCGGAGCCACCATAGTAGAAATTAAAGTTAACAAAATTACAATTGAAAAAAGCTGATTGTCAAGAATGCCCATAGTTAATCCAATGCCGGCAATGATAAGCGCAACCTCCCCGCGCGGAACCATGCCTACCCCGATTCGTAACGCCCCCTTAACATTAAAACCAAGCAGAAGCGCAGGACCTCCGCACCCGATTACCTTTGCAAAGATTGCCGCCAAAGTGTATATTCCGCCGAAAACTAAAATATCTGCGGAAAGTATTTCCCGCACATTTACCATCATTCCCATAACTGCAAAAAACAAAGGAACAAAAAATTCATAAAGCCCTTCAAGTCTTCCCTGTATCACCGCGGCAATATCTGTTTTTGAAAGCGAAAGCCCCGTAATATAAGCGCCGATTATCATTGCAAGCCCGCCTTGTCTTTCAAAAAAGCCGGCAAGAATAAGAGCCAAACCAAACGCAAGTATGGAAAAATCAGAACTGTTTTTAAATAGTTTTAAGAACGAAGCAAGCTGACGCGAGAAAACCAAACCTAATACGGTAAATCCCAGCCAAATACCAAATGCCTTCCCTGCTATGCCAAGAATTGACAGCGCGGAAAAATTGCCTTCCGCGTGTCCGCTTAGCAAAGCGGTTATCCCAAGCACTACGGCAAGCATGATAATTCCCAGTACATCGTCAAATACAGCGGCGGCAAGAATTGTAACGCCTTCGGGAGAGTCCATCTTTTTTTTATCGCTTAAAATTCTGGCGGTAATACCAACCGAAGTCGCGGTTGAGAGTATGCCTAAAAACAAACATCTTGTGTCAAGAAATGAAGTTTTAAGAAGCAGAACTCCGCAAAAATCTCCAATCACAAAAGAAAATAAAACTCCGCCAAATCCTATTACTACGCCCGCAACCGAATACTTTAAGAATAAGCCAATATCTGTTTCCAGCCCTGAGAAAAAAAGTAAAATAATAGAGGCGACTGTGGCAAATGAATACAACTCCGTACTAACTGCGATAGAATCTCCGCCAATTAAAGGAAAAAGTCCATGTGGAAAACCGGGAAAAGCAATGCCGCCCAAAGCATAAGGACCAATTACTACGCCTATAAGCAATTCGCCAAGTACGGAAGGAATGCCTATTTTTTTTGCCAAATGTCCGCCAAAACGCACGGCGAATAAAATTATTCCTACCTGAAAAACCAATTCTGTCATTAATTCTGTAATGTTCATTTTTTAATACTTCCGTTTTATTGATATGTTCGTGATATTTCCTGAAATTCCTTTTGGATATGTACAATTGCGTCCGCAATGATTGGATCAAACTGAGTTCCTCTCCCCTGCGCGATAATTTCAAGCGCTTCCTGATACGGCATGGCTACTTTGTAAACGCGGGCGCATACCAGAGCGTCATATACGTCAGCTAACGACGCAAGGCGCGCGGCAAGCGGTATTTCTTCGCCCTTTAACTGCCGAGGGTATCCTTTTCCGTCCCAACGTTCATGATGTCCGTAACAAATATCTTCGCAATGCTTCAGGTATAAAGATGTATTTACATCGCCAAGTTCATGGATAATATCCCTGCCACGCGTAGTGTGTGTTTTCATTATTTCATATTCTTCTGGGTCAAGCTTGCCGGGTTTAAGAAGTATTCTATCGGGAATAGCTATTTTTCCGACATCATGAAGAGCCATAGCTTTTACAATAATATCCGGTTGGAGTTTTCTAATTTCATCGGCATAAACAGAATTGGAAGCCAATAAATAATTAATTAACGCTTTTACAAATAACTGCGTCCTCTTAACATGCTCGCCCGATTCCAAATCCCTGTGTTCAATAACATTGGCGAGTCCCTGCAGGGCGTTTTCCAAAGTTCTGGTAGCTTCTTCTGTTTTCTCCGTAACCATTTGTTCCAGATTATCGCTGTAATTTTTTAATGATATTTGATTCTTTACACGGAGTTTAACAATCTCCGGCAGAAAAGGTTTATTAATAAAATCAACAGCTCCAGCGGCAAGAAGTTCGCTTTCTGAATCGTTTTCAGCGGTAATAAAAATAACAGGGACTCTTTCATACGCTTTATGGTTTTTAATTTTATTAAATAATTCACGCCCGCCCATGTGAGGCATAACAACATCTAACAGTATTATCTTTGGAATAGTAACGGCTTTTTCTAGTTTTTCAAGCGCTTCCATTCCATTGTAAGCTGTTAAAACATCATAATCATCTTTTAGTATCTCTTCGAGAATCATGACATTTGTTTCAATGTCATCAACAACTAAAACAACAGGTTTTTCTTCATGCATACTGCGCTATTACCTTATCAACTTCTGTTATTGTTTGGGTATAAACAGATTTTACTATTTCATATTGATCGGGTTTTACAGCACCGGCTTTTATTTGAGATTCAAGCTCAACAACTTGTTTGTTTAATTCGGTAAGGGACAGATTAGCGAAAACCCCCTTAAGCGTATGCGTAGAAATTTGAGCTTTTGGCAAATCCCCCGCCGCTAAAAATGATTCAATACTTTTGATATTTTGATCATCTTTGAATTTTGTAAGTAATTTTGCATAAAGTTTTGTATTATTCATTACTCTTTTTGATCCGTCTTCAACATCAATATACACTACATCAGCCATAATTTACCTCTCTACTTTAAATTGCAGTATTTATCGTTCTCGATAAATAATTCTGCCTCTGCTTAAATCGTACGGAGAAAGTGCGACTCTAACCTTGTCGCCCGGAACAATACGGATATAATGTTTTCGCATTTTACCCGAAAGGTGAGCCAATATAAGATGCCCGTTTTGGTTATCCAACTCTACCCTAAACATTGTATTTGGAAGAGCTTCCCTAACTACACCTTCTACCTCTATTGCTTCTTCTTTTGCCACTTTTACTCCTTATATAAATATAGCAGTCAAAACCCCTTTGTGTCAATTATATCTATATGGTAATATAATGTATGTACTATTATAGCACCAGAAACAAAGGCGAAAAGGTGAGTTTTGCACAAGCCGCCCTTACAGGACTTGCTCAGGACGGAGGGCTTTTTGTACCGGAAGAAATTCCTCAATACTCGGAGCAAGTGCGATCTTCGCTTGGATCTATGGCATTTACCGACATTGCCTTTGAAACAATAAAACCCTATGTAAACAATGAAATCCCCGACAATGTGTTATCCGACATAGTACAGTCGGCTTTTACTTTTACGGCTCCTTTTGTGCCTGTCGCAGACCGTTATGCTTTGGAGCTTTTTCATGGTCCGACGGCGGCATTTAAGGACTTTGGAGCCCGTTTTATGGCGCGCGCTTTTTCGTATTTACGCAGGGGCGAAGACAAGTCGTTAAGGATACTTGTCGCTACTTCGGGCGATACGGGCGGCGCTGTGGCGGACGGCTTTTTTGATGTGCCCGGTATTTTTGTTACGGTTCTATACCCCAAGGGGCGCGTATCGCCGTTGCAAGAGCGGCAAATTGCGGGGCTTGGAAAGAACATTACAGCCCTTGCCGTAGAAGGCAGTTTTGACGATTGCCAGCGTCTTGTAAAAACCGCTCTTGCGGAAGAGGTCCTTAAAAAACGCATGGCTCTTTCTTCGGCAAATTCAATTAATATCAGCCGTCTTATTCCGCAGGCGGTTTACTATTCAGCCGCGGCGGGCAGAGCCTTCGCAGGGCTTGTTGATCCTGACGGAGAATCGACGCCAAGAATTTTCACGGGGAAAAAAGATCACGCGGCAAAAAGCGGATTGCCCGTTACCCTTTGCGTCCCTTCGGGCAATTTTGGCAATTTAACAGCGGGGCTTTACGCAATGAAGATGGGCGCGCCTATAAAGCAATTTGTCGCGGCGACAAATATAAATAAAACCTTTCCCGATTATCTTGATTCAGGAGAATACCTTGCCAGAGTTTCGCAGGCGACAATTTCCAACGCTATGGACGTAGGCGCGCCAAGTAACTTTGAGCGAATGAGCGCGCATTTTTCTTTGGGACAGATGCGTAAAATAATTTTGGGCGTTTCAGTAGGCGATGAAGAGACGCGGCAAACAATAGCGCGCGTATATGAACAAACGGGATATTTTCTTGATCCTCACAGCGCGGTCGGCTGGCAGGGAGTTGATAAACTTTGCGCAAACAATAAAATTGAACAAGGTGCAATTGGTATTCTTTGTACGGCGCACCCCGCTAAATTTGCGGAAACAGTAGAGCCGTTAATTGGGTCTCCGCCCATGCCTACTTCTCTATCAAACACTATGGAAAGAAAGATAAACGCTAAAGTAATTCCCGCTGATACCGCCGCGTTAATCGATTTCTTAAATTCAATATCATGAAAAATATTTACCGTATTGGTTCTTTTATTTTATTTTTCTTTTTTCTGTTTACGGCATATTCTTTTGCCTGCGATTTGGAAGGACATTTTGATTTTAACGTATACAACGATGAAGGAGAACTTCTATATTCTGGATGTTATGATGCGATTCACTTAGGACCGCATACTATTGAATATACCCTGACAAGAGAAAGAGCGGTTTCAAACGGGGTAAAGCGTCCGTCGGCAAGATTCACACAGGACAGAGACAAGGGCGCATTAAAGCAAAAATTAGCCGAACACGGTTATTCTCTTCCCAGCCACGATGACTACACCCATTCCGGCTTTGACAGAGGACACATGGCTCCTAATGCGGATTTTGACGACACTACCGAGAACGCGCTAATGACTTTTTTTATCGCTAACATTTGGCCTCAAACGCCGCATATAAACAGAGTTGTTTGGCTAAAAACTGAAAACGAGACAAGAAATCTTGCGTTAAAATATTCAAAAGTAAAGGTAATTATTATTGTTGATGAATTTAAAACCGAAAAAGTAAGGAACATCAGTATTCCATCTTGTTTTAAAAGACGGGTTTATAATTTAAACACCGGCAACCTCATTTATGAAATTGACGTTAATCAGTGATTCTTGCTGAGACAAAACAAATAAATAATCCGACAACCTGTTTAAGTACGCTCCCGCTTCCGGACGAAACGGCTGTTCTTCCCTAACGGCAAAAAATAAACTCTCCGCTCTTCTTGCTATTGTCCGCCCTATTTGAATTTGCGCTTCTATGATATTTTTCCCTGGAATAATCAGCGTTTTTTGTTTTGGGATATTGGCATATAACCTGTCAATTTCTTTTTCCATGTTAACAATTTCATCTTCCTGCAAAAAAAAGTTACTGTTTTTTATATCGGAAACATGGGACATGATTAAAGAAACGTTTTTCTGGATTCTTTCCAAAAAAATACTTGTAGACTTTCCGGAAAATTGCCATGCGTCTTCATTAGTAATCATCGCTTTAATCAATCCCAAGTGACAGTTAAGCTCGTCAGCCGCTCCGATAAAACGAATTACCGCGCTATTTTTTGACACCTCACGCCCGCTGAGATCGGAAGTTTTTCCTTTGTCGCCTTTTCTTGTATAAATATTCATATACTACAACGTATCAGGGGAATCAAGCCAAGTGAGAAGCTGTAACGATGTTTCCAGATAACCCATTCGGCGTTTTTT
>NZ_BDHD01000053.1:0-11611 GCF_054786075.1 Treponema sp. R6D11
TCAGGTAAGGACGACGGTTTTACCGACGATATACCTTTTTAAAATTTAATCTAAGATAAGGAGATTTTTATGTCAGTCGACAGATATTTTGATAACGAACCCCATTCCCGCCACGGCAGGGAAATGGATATGCAAATGGACGACCGCGACGGCGATGATCGCGGACGCGGCGGAAAAGGGCAGAAAGTTTTTTTCAAGAAAAAAGTTTGCAAATTCTGCGCCCAAAAAATGAAGATAGACTACAAGGAATCTGATACGCTTCGCAGGTTTATTACGGAAAGAGGAAAAATTCTTCCGCGCCGTATTACCGGAACCTGCGCAAAACATCAACGCGCCCTTGCCCTTGCTATCAAACAGGCAAGAAGCATAGCGCTTCTCCCGTATGTAGCGGAATAATTATGTTTTTAGAAGATGAAAACAGCCCATCTGTATCTGCGGAAAAAAGGCTTCCTGGTATTAATAAATATACGCCTCTTATTACATTACTTGTTTGTACAACTATTAGCTTGATATTTATGAAGACGGGAATTCTTTCGCTGTTTTATCTTGTGCCGCTTGGGTATGTAATAATTGTTACTGGCGTTTATATGCCGGTATTTATTACTGCGGCGGCGGCAAATATCGTTATTATGGTCATTCAGTCATTTACAAAAATTGACGGTATAAAAAGTTTGCCGATAGAGGCATTATACTTAACAGTAGTCTTGCTTGGGTTTACATGGATAATTGGCGGAAAAGGTCTGCGTACCGCGTATAGATTTGTTATCGCCTCGTCCATATGTGCGATTATTTTTCTTCTTTATATTAACAGCCCTTCTTCCAATTTTTTTGAATTGTTTTCCAAAACAGCGGAAGAATTATTCGGCACAGGCGATTCCGAAGTACAAATAAAAAATCCGTTATTCGCGCAAACATTTACGCCGCAGGTTTTAACGGAATTCGCAAAAATGTTTCTTTTAAGGGGCGGAGCGTTAATCAGTATGTTCTTTTTGTTTTTTGTTAATAGACAAATAGCAGTTAGCGTAACTTCGATGATAAAAAGACAAAGAATTGATCATGGCTTAACGGCGTTTTACGCGCCAGTAAATACAATTTGGGCATTCTCCGCTTCTTTGGCGACTATTGTATTAACCGGTATTTTCAAAGTAGAAATATTGAGTATTTTAGCGTGGAATGTATTTACTATTTGCGCTATAATTTATCTGGCGCAGGGCATCGGTATATTAATGTATTGGATGTCGCTTCGCTCAAATGTTTTCAGATTGGTAATCAACGTATTGATTATTGTAGTATTATTCAGCCCGTTAAATTCATTTGCTCTTGTGGCATTGGTTTTACTGGGAATAATAGATAATTGGCGTCCTTTTCGCATTGCGAAAAGTTCTTTCCGATGAGCGGAAAGTTCTTTCCGTGGAGCGGAAAGCGTCCAATAGCCTCTGTACTCCGGGGCGACAGTTGCTTTTTTGCGGCTGATATTAATGAAAACTCCGTAAAACTTTTCGGAGTGTCTATCCTGCGAAGCAGAAACCTGCGAAGCAGAAACCTGCGAAGCAGGTAAGGAGCTTGGTATGAAAGTTATTTTGAACAAAGATCTCGCGACTCTTGGCGAGGAGGGAGACGTAAAAGAAGTGGCGAAAGGTTATGCGCGTAACTATCTTTTCCCAAGAGGAATCGCGTTGCCTTACACCCCCAGAATGATCAAAGTAATTGAGGGACGCAGGGCGGAAATAGAAGCTCGCAAAGAACAAAAACGTTTAGACGCAAGGGGAATAAAAGAAAAACTTGACGCCTTTGAGCTTTCTCTTACAATGCCAGCCGGAGCTAACGGCAAACTTTACGGCGCGGTAACGAATCAAACTATCGCCGATGAACTTGCAAAGAACGGATTCCAGGTTGAAAGAAAACGCATAGAACTTGCGGGTAACGGATTTAAGAGCGTAGGCAAATACAAGGCGATAATCAAACTTTACGAAAACCAGTCTGCGGAAATTACAGTTACAATTATCGCGCAGGAAATAAAAACTGAAGCCCCCGCTTCCAAGCCGGCTCCGCGCCGAGGTAGAAGGGATCGTCAGGAAGCAGTCGCGCAGGAAACTCAGGCTGAGGGAACTGTTACAGAAGAAACTGAACATAAAACAGAAACTGCGGCTGAATAGCGGACACAGGAGACCGTACCGTGTCCCAATCAATCAAGGATAAGACGCCGCCTCACGACGATGAATTGGAACAGGCTACTCTAGGCAGTCTGTTGGCGGATAACGAAGCCGTATCCGCCGCCATTCAACTTCATCTTAACTTTAACGATTTTTACTCCCGCGCTAACTCCCGCATATTTGAAGCTATCATGAGTCTTGACTCAAAGGGTTTGCGCCCCGATATTCAGACTGTTGTTCAGGAATTAAAGCAAATGGGTAAATTGGACGAAGCCGGCGGCGCGTCCTATGTTTCAAGCCTGACTACGGTTATTCCCTCAAGCGCGAATATTGAATATTACGCGCAAATGGTAAAAAATTATTCCGTTAAGAGATCGCTTTTAAGCGTAGCCTCGGAAATCGGCGTGGAAGTATACGATGAATCAAAAGAAGCCGCTGAAATACTGGAAGATGTTCAAAGAAATATTTTTAAATTAAGCGATGAAAGACAGGTTTTTACATCAAGAAAAATCAGCGAAGTTTTAAAAGAAACTATTTTAATTCTTGATAATGTAATGAAGTCCAAGAACCCGATAACTGGAATTTCAACCGGTTTTGAAAGACTGGATCAGTTAACGTCGGGTTTTCAGCGCGAAGAATTTATTGTAATAGGCGCTCGTCCTTCCGTAGGAAAAACAGCACTTGCTCTTAATATGGCTTCCAATATGGCGTTTCATCAAAAAATACCTACAGCGTTCTTTTCTTTGGAAATGTCAAATATCGCTCTTGCCCAACGTATCATAAGCAGCGAGGCAAAAGTTCAAGCGCAAAATTTAAGAAGCGGTTTTTTAAGCACCGGCGATTATAAAAAAATAGTAGATGTAATGAGTCTTTTGTATGAAGGACCTTTTTATATCGTTGATATTCCAAACATGGATCTTTTAAGCCTTCGCACTCAGGCGCGAAAACTGCGCTCCCAGCAGAACGTAGAAATAATTTTTGTTGACTATTTGGGACTTATAGCATACGAGAACAGCAAGTTGCAGCGTTTTGAGCAGATTTCAAATATTTCTCGCGCCTTAAAAAGCCTTGCCCGCGAGTTGCATATCCCGATAGTGGTTCTCTGTCAGCTTAACCGCGACGCCCAATGGGAAGTCCCCACACTTGCTAATTTAAGGGATTCAGGCTCGATAGAGCAGGACGCGGACTTGGTATTGTTCTTAAACCGCGAACAACCCAAAAAAAGCAGAAAGGGCAATGAAGAGGAAAAGCCTGTTTCTTTTGACAAAATACCGACAGATTTAATAATAGCAAAACAAAGGAATGGACCTACGGGTGTAGTTAAGCTGGAAATGAACGCAAAATATGCCAAATTTGAGCCGCCTGAAAAGGAAATTTCCGCTGAATAAATTACTTGATAAAAAATAGTATATTTGTTATATTTAAAACATATCGGGGGGATTATGGCATTTACAGATGAATATGATTTTGATTTATTAAAAAACGAAGCTGAAATTCTTGTTATCCGCGAAATGGAACAGCAGTTAAAAAACGGTTATGAAGGTATGTGCCGCTGTAATGAATGTATTGTAGATATTGCGGCAATAGCTCTTAATTCTGTTAAACCATTGTATCGTTTTTCACTGCTCGGAGGTCTTTACGCTTCTCAGGCGATGACGGAGCAAGCTTATGCGGAAAGCGTTAAACAGGCAGTTATACAAGCTATAAAAAAAGTAAGGAAAAATCCGGCTCACGACTAATTACTTTAGACCTTCAGGTCGTAAGTAATTTTGTACAGACAGATAAGAACGGACACGAAGCGACGGAAAAATTCCGTGCTTTGGGTTTTTCTTATAATCGTTATGAGTCTTTTTATATATCTCATGGGGAATTTTCATTACGGCAACTTCTCCCTGTCTTATTCCGTCAAGATGAAATTCTATAAAAGAAGGATCATTCAAGTGATACCATGCGTTTACCTCTTTGTCGGGATAATTTTCCGCCGCTTTATCTACAAGGAACGCTTTTAACGCTTCGATAACAACAGGCTCAAGCCCGTCATTTATTACAGCCAGACGGTCAGCCATTTCTGGGTAACTGATAATTGTTTCAAATTTGTAAGTATCTTTTTTATCGCGGTAAAATTCGCCGCGTTCAAGTTCCGGAATTACCCTCATTTTTAAATTTTTGGATTTCCATTCAATGGTAATTGGAAATTCCGGCTTGTTTTTCTTTCCGCAAAAAGAGCATTTATAATTCATAAATGTGCCGTTGGAAATTTCTTCAAGATATTTGGGCTCCTGATCCAGATTAATTTCCTCTTCATAATCAATAAGAATATTTGTTCCGCACAAACAGGTAATGGTACTTTTCATAATCCCTCCTATATTATATTAATGTTTTATAAAAAAAAGAACATCGCCAAACAGCGCTAAAACCATCAATGAAAAAATTATAACCGTTCCGCATGTTTGAAGAATAGATATTGCTTTTGGGTGAGCGGGTTTTTTGCGAATCAATTCAATAAGAAAAAGTATAATCATTCCGCCGTCAAGAATTGGCAGTGGCAGCATATTCATCACGCAAAGAGCGATGGAAATAATGGCGATAAAGTCGATAAAATACCGAATCCCCGTTCCAATGCTCTGCCCAAATCCTTGAGCCGCTATATCTCCCATCATGTATGTTATGCGCACAGGTCCAGAAACCGCTTTTGTAAGATCAATTCCCTTAAAAAGAAGCCTTAGGCTTTTAACGGATACAGTAAGATTTTTGTAACCCTCTTTAAACCCTTTTGCGACAGCCTCAGGAATTGAAAGGTTGGGAGTGCGATAAGTTATAATTTTCCATGAAATACCTATGTCGTTTATCGGACTACTTGTATCCAGTAAAACCCGTTGTGCAGAGTCGCCTCTTTCTATTCCCAGATCAAGATGATCGGGCTTTTGTTCCAGAAGTTTCATAAGATCGACAGTATTGCGTATGGGCGTATTGTTTGCGGTTTTAATAATGTCGCCTGGTAAAAGCCCGGCTCTTTGCGCGGGACTGCCTTCCGCTACATTTTCTATTATCGAATCTGTCCAAAAATACACGCCTATTTTTCCCGCTCCGCTTGATTTATCAAGAACTGGCGTTACCTGCAAGTCGATAATTTTTCCGTTTCTGTCTACAGTTATGGGAAGACTTTTTTCCGGATTTATGGCGATATTTTCCTGCACCTCGTGGTAATAGTTAACATCTTTTCCGTTAATATTGATAATACGGTCGCCTGTCTCTAACCCAGCCTTATCCGCAGGAAAAGATTCGCCTGAAAGTTCTGACGCTAGAATAATTTTATTGTCGAGGGTTTGCATTTGAAAACCGAAACCCCAAAGGAAACAAAGAAGAATAATCGCAAAAAGCAAATTAAAAAGCGGACCGCCGATAGCGACAAGTATTCTTGCCGCTGGACTTGCCGCAAGGTAAGAGCCTTCCTCGGGTTTTATCCCTTTCTTTGTATTTTCCCAAGCTTCGTTATAATCGGTCTCACCCTTCATTTTGCAATAGCCGCCAACGGGAAACATTCCCAAGCGGTATTCCACAGAGCCGATTTTCTTTTTTAAGATAGGGTTTCCCCACCCGATAGAAAACGCTTCTACATCTATTTTTACAAGGCGCGCGGCAAGGAAATGCCCAAGCTCATGGAAGAAAACCACTATTCCAAGCCCAAAAAGCCCCAATGCTATTTTTACGATTATCATGGGTTTATGATAGCATATTTTAAGTATTATTACTACAGACCGCAAGAATTTTTAATCACGAACCACACGAACATCAGCGAACCTAGAGAGCGAAGATATTAACTACAAATATGTGTGTCGTAGAGAGCAAAGGGATCAGGGGTTGTTATTTGAGGGCTTGGCTTTGGACTTTACGGCAAGATAACGGACAATAACCACCTAAACCTCAGCTCTCGTCTATCGCGCTTATCGGTGGAGTGCTCAAATCCTTCTGTTCGCTCTTTGGTTCGTGTGGTTCGTGGTAAAATTATTCCGTCTTCCTTTGTGTCCTTCGTGAGAAATCTTAACGAAACAATCTAAAAGAAAACATGCAACCCAACCTGATCAATCAAAACAAGTAATCCCAGCACTCCAGTATAAATAGCGAACCCAAAAAGCGATTTCTCCTTAATAATCTTTAGCATAAACTTAACAGCGAAAAACCCAACAATCGCCGATGTGATTGTCCCTGCAATAATAGCCGCAACCCCAAAATTTGAGCTATCCGCCATACCGCCTTTAAGCAAATCTTTAGTTTGCATAACAACAGCCCCAAGAATTGCCGGAATAGACATTAAAAACGAAAAACGGGCGGCAAAGCCTCGGTTAAGTTTGCAAAAAAGCGAACCGCTTATCGTCGCACCCGATCTTGAAATACCCGGCGGAATAGCAATCGCTTGCATTACTCCGATAAATAACGCTTGCAACCAAGTCATCTTTTCGCCGTTTTCGTCCTGCTCCGTAGCGGCGGAACTTGCGTTTTTATTTCGCCTTGAAAGCAATTCCGCAGTAACCAAGAGAACGGTTGTAATTAAAAAACAAACACCTAACAATTTACCTGTAGTAAAAATTTCTTCGATAGCGTCCTTAAAAAGAAGAGCCGCAATGACAGCCGGAATTGTCGCCAGAATAAGAAAGCCAGTCAGTTTTTGAATCGGTTTTTTTAGGATTTCAAAAATGTCTTTCCATAAGACCGTTACAACAGCGAGCAATGTCCCTACATGAAGCATCGTGTCAAAAAATAAAGAAGGCTCGTGTATCTTAAATATTTTTTGTAAAAGCACAAGATGACCCGAACTGCTGACGGGCAAGAATTCCGTCAGCCCCTGAACAATACCCAGTATTATTGCGTTAATAATGTTCATATAAACTCCGTTTTATTTTGATGGTAATATCATAGCATGAACTTTAATATTTTTCTCTATAGAAGCTTTTTCCGCCATGTCTTTTGTAATTCTTCCCCTTGGTTTTGGGTGCGGAGGAGCGTCCCCTATCAATATCATTATTCTGGACTGTGCCGACCAGTCAAACTTTGTAGCTCCGTCGTGTAACGCTTCGTATACGGCTTCGGGAATATCGCCGCCGCCCTGTACTTTAATATCGTTTAAGTCCCGCTGAAAAACCGAAAAATTATTTGTAAAAGGAACTACTTTTGTAAGATATGAGTCATAATAATCCTTAAATAACACCATGCCGATTCTGAAAGTTGGGAAACCGCTTAAAGTTTCATTTAACATCGGAATAAGTTTAAGACGAACAGAGTCGATATATTTTTTCATACTGCTGGTTGTGTCAAGGCAGATGACAATATCAAGCGTCTTGCCTTTTTCTTTATCAAGGGCGGCTTTGATAAGGTCTACCACATCATCGGGATTGCGAGATAAAATCAATTCTCCGCTTCCGGCTTTCGCTATATCTGAAAATGCGTCCAGAGTTTCCTTTGTATAAGTGCCCTCGATAGGACCCGGCAGAGGTTCTTGTCTTGCTTCCAAAATAAAAGGGTTGTCTCTAAAAGCGCCACGATAATCGGCGTAGGGCAGGGCGAAGGCTCTGATATTCAGGAAAGTTCCGTCAGTTAAATAAACTTCCCCGTGTCGGTTTGGCTCATAGCCGTAATAAAGTATATAAGGAATATATATGTGAAAAGCCTGCCCTAAAACAGGGTGATTTTCGACAGTAGAAGAAATAAGAGAATAGATTTTACTTTCCTTTGGAATAGGAACGCCGTTTAAGATTCGGACTTCATCGCCGTTAATGGGGTTCCACTCCCCGGCACGGTAAGCATAATTATCAGCTTGCATATTCGGGTCTCTTGTAGTTTCCGTCAAAAGCACCGAACCGATCCCCGGTTTTTTTCTGACAAACAGATGATACCCGCCGTCCGCCCGCAACTCCAAAAGCAAATCCCCCGAAGAAATGCTTAAATCCTGCGAATACAGCCCAACGCTCAAAATCCCGATAAAAATCCCAATAAAAACACATTTTTTCATAGAATATCTTTATTATCGGCATATATGGAAAGAGTTAAACTCCCTTGTTTTTCCATAATTAGTAATATATTGTAAAACAAGAGGGATACTATGGAAATGATAATTGATAATTTAGCGTTGATAACGTGGAAGCACCTTGTGATGTATGCTGTCGGCGTAATATTGATTTATTTGGCTATCAAAAAAGAGTATGAGCCGGCATTGCTTTTGCCGATGGGGTTTGGAGCGATACTTGTCAACTTGCCTTTAAGCGGCGCAATAAATCAGGTTATGCCGGGAATTGGAGATGTTGCAGGACCGATAGAATGGCTGTACAAGACAGGCATTGAAGCGTCGGAAATAATGCCCTTGTTGCTTTTTATCGGAATAGGAGCGATGATCGATTTTTCTCCGTTGCTTTCCAGACCAGTTTTCTTTTTATTCGGAGCGGCGGCACATTTTGGCATATTTGCTACGATAACGCTTTCCGTTATAATGGGATTTAATCTTAATGACGCTGCGGCAATCGGAATAATAGGAGCAGCCGACGGACCTACGACAATTCTTGCCGCCCAACTATTAAAATCAAATTATGTAGGACCGATTTTAGTAACCGCATTTTCTTACATGGCGTTAGTGCCGATTATTCAGCCTGTAACAATAAATCTTTTAACCACCAAAAAAGAACGCATGATACGCATGGAGCCGGTAGAAGACAAGGAAATCCCAAAAGCGTTAAAAATTATTTTCCCGATTCTGGTAACAGTGATAGTAGGGCTTATTGCTCCTGCGGCTGTTTCATTAATCGGCTTTTTAATGTTTGGCAATTTAATTAGGGAATGTACAGTGTTAAACTCTCTTTCCGAGACCGCACAAAAAACACTTGCGAATATAATCACACTTTTATTGGGACTGACAGTCGCCTTCACTCTGCAAGCCGACAAATTTATTCAGATAGAGACGATAAAGATTTTATTTTTAGGATTATTTGCCTTTGTAGTAAACACGGGCGGCGGCGTAATATTCGCCAAGATATTAAATCTTTTCCTAAAAACAAAAATAAACCCGATGATAGGAGCCACTGGAATCTCAGCGTTTCCCATGTCCGCCCGAGTTATTCAAAGAATGGCGTTAAAAGAGGACCCCGAAAACATTTTATTGATGCACGCCGTAAGCGCAAATGTTTCAGGGCAAATAGCGTCGGTAGCCGCAAGCGGTTTAGTTTTAAGCCTAGTTATGCGTTATTTAGGTCAGTGAGGTAAATATGAACGTATCAGATTTAATCGCATCGTTAGATGTCATGTGGAAAGGCGTATTGGGTCTCTTCGCCGTTTGCATTTTTATCATGCTGCTTGTCATGGTGATTTACAGAGTGATGGCGAAGAAGTAAATATTGCTTAAATTAATATTTTCAGCATTTCTTGCTTGTATTCCGTCTTTTGTTTGTCGTTTTGTTCTTCTTCTGATGTTTTTTGTTTCCTATCTTCTTTTCGGCGTTTTTGATTACTTCCAAATACGCCTGTTCAACGGGTGAGAGGGTTTTAACTTGAAATTTACGATATTCGGAGAGGGCTTTTTCAACCGCTTTTTCATGCGAGACCGTCCCTGCGTTTTGCAAAACATTTTCTCCTGTAGAAGTCAAAATATTGTCCAACTGCTGGACATAATCTTTCATATACATAGGTTTATGTTTAATTGCCTGTATTTCCGCAAAATCAAAATATCCTGAAACAAGATTATTCAGTATTTTTAATTCAGTTTCGGTTAAATAATTTTTTGCAACGGAAATATCTTTTTGCGTAGGAATGTTTCCTGAAAATGTTGAAAGCCCCATAAAAGGTTTATCGCTGTCTGCCCGTTCAAAAATTATTTCCGCCGCCGTGTGTCCGTGAACGGCATAGTGCAATTTGTTTTGAACTATTTTGAAAAATTCAATAGAAACGGACGATTTGGGATCATAATCCATGCTTGTCGCATATAAATCAAGCACTTGACGATACAAAACCTTTTCAGATGAGCGGATGTCGCGGATACGATTTAATAGTTCATACCAATACTCACCGCCGCCGTTTTTTAACCGCTCGTCATCCATCGTAAAGCCTTTAACAATATATTCTTTTAACCGTTTTGTCGCCCAAATTCTGAATTGCGTTGCAATGATGGATTTTATTCGATAACCTAAAGAAATTATCAGGTCAAGATTATAAAATGGTAATTCTCGTTCAATATTTCTTTTGCCCTCAATTTGAACCTGTCGGAAATTCCGACAGGTTGCAACCTCATCTAATTCGCCCTCTTCAAAAATGTGCTTGATATGCTCAACTACATTAGTACGGGAAGTTTGAAAAAGTTCCGCCATTTGTTGCTGTGTCAACCAAACATTTTCATCCTCCAAACGAACATTCAAGGAGATATTATTTTCCTTGTTTTTGTAGATAATTATTTCGCCTTTATTTTTCATATAATTCTCCATTATTTGCCATTGTTTTTAATTGTACCGAATTCGGTATAATTAAAATTGGGGTTAAACAGAACTTCCCATTTTCCAATATACTCATTCCTTTTAGTCTTCAATGTCGTCATCTTTTGAATCGTAAAAGTAATCTATTTGCTTTTGCGTTTTGCCTTTTGGGAGCGACTTTCTGCGTTCAAGGCGTTCTCGTGCTTCGACTAATATCTCATTAATCTTTCTTTCAAATTCTTCTTTTGGAGGTAAATTAGTCCAGTATTCCGCAACCGCAATGCCGGATTTATCCAATTCCATCAATTCAATTTGATTTCGGCTTGCTTTTGTGCAAAGAATAATTCCTATTGGCTCATTTTCATCGTCCTGCCGTTCATACTTATTGAGCCACTTTAAGTAAAATTCCATCTGTCCCTTATATTGAGGCACAAATTTTCCGATTTTTAATTCTATTGCGACAAGCCTTTTTAGTATGCGGTGATAAAACAACAAATCAAGTGTAAAATCTTCATCATCCATTGTCATGCGTTTTTGCCGTTCTACAAATGTAAAGCCATGACCAAACTCCAAAATGAATGCTTCAAGTTCTGTTAGTATTGCTTTTTCGAGATCGGCTTCCAGAAAATTTTCTTTTAATCCAAGGGTATCTAGTAAGTAGGGGTCTTTGAAAACATTAAATGGCACTTTTGAAGTTTCCTTTAATTGCACATTTGCGATTTCACGCCGTTCATAGGCTTTTCTGGAAATTTGATTACGTAGTTCCATTTTCCCTAAATGTCGTGTCGCTGCTTCCTGTGCATAAAATAGTCTTGCTTTTTCTGTTTCCAATGGTAAGATTTCGATAAAATGAGACCAGCTTAATTGTGTCGCCAACGGCGACACAATTGATAAATCCGGGAACAATTCAGCAAATTGAACCATTCGCCGTAAATTCCGTAATTCATAACCCGAACCATACTTTTTTACCAATTGTTGCGACAGTGTCGCAACAATCTTTTTGCCATATTC